>VGAL01000017.1 GCA_016870715.1 Actinomycetota bacterium
CCTAAATGGCAATACCAAAGATGGCACCGGGTACTGGCAAGGATTTAACCAAGCAGGCTTTGATATCGATGGCTTTAACGCCCAAGGATTTGATGCAGCTGGATTTAACGCCCAAGGATTTGATGCACAAGGCTTTAACGCCCAAGGATTTGATGCCCAAGGCTTTGATGCCCAAGGCTTTGATGCACAAGGCTTTGATGCTCAAGGATGGAATGCCGATGGCAGCATCAATCGCGATACCACTGGACCCTTTGACCTAAATGGCAATACCAAAGATGGCACCGGGTACTGGCAAGGATTTAATGAAGCTGGTTTCGACCGCGATGGGTACGACGTAGACGGTTTCAACGCAGAAGGCTTTAACCGCGATGGGTACAACGTAGACGGTTTCAACGCAGAAGGCTTTAACCGCGATGGTTACGACCTAGATGGATTCGATGTTGCAGGATTTAATGCCGCAGGATATGGGCGCGATGGTTTTAATCTTGCCGGATTTAACGAAGTGGGCTTTGATCGCGATGGCTTTGATAGCGATGGCTTTGATAGCGATGGCTTTAATGCTCAAGGTTGGAATGCCGATGGCTTTGATCGCGATGGCTTTAATGCCGATGGCTTTGATAGCGATGGCTTTAATGCCGAGGGTTTTAATGCCGAGGGTTATGATGAGGATGGTTTCAATGCAGATGGTTTGAATGCAGAGGGCTTTGATGTAAACGGTTACGATACGCATGGGTTTGATGCAGAGGGCTTTGACATAAATGGTTTTGATGTAAACGGGGTTTCGAAGACAAACGATTCATTCTTTTCTGATGGTGAAAATCCATAGAATGAAGAGGACAATCCCAGTTGATCGGAGGGACAGTAATATGTGGATGAAACAGAGAAGTCTGCGTCAATTAGCCCAATTGTTGAATCTTGGACTAGTTGTATCTGTGCTTTCGATTGTGACTATTGCGATAAGCGCTGAGTCATCTCTATCGAACCAATTTGAAAATGCCGCGTGGAGAACTAATTTTTATGGTGACAAAGTGGCCAATGTTAGAGTAATTGCGGGATCTCAGTGTTATGAACGATTGGCTGGCAGATGCAGAGTAACTATTACAAAAAATCCTTCAGCACAGGAGGTCATCCCCTTACCGGGGGTGGTTGGTACGACTTATTACGTCATTAAACCTATGAACTCAGTTACACAATACAGAGCTCAACTTTGGGTTTCAAATGGCAGCAGAAGACTCTCCACAAGCTATGGAAATATATATGCCTTTAAGCCTGGTGAATACTTCCTGTTTAGGTTGGATGCTCCCTCGAATGGCCACGCCGCTGTCACATTTCTTTTTTCGTTAGGAAGTGCGAATCCTGGTTTTGCCGAAGAATATTCAGAGGTTGATTGGACCTATGGTTCAGGTGATGGACGAGAGGGTCATTACGACACAGCGCCATCCAATCTGAATGTAGCACTGAGTGGTCAAATGCAAGTGGGTCAGCAGATAGAAGCTGTCATTACTTATAGAGGAGTGGATGTCACCCTAAATAATCGCATGTGGATGCGCTCTCGTACCTCCGCCCTTGGCTGCAATGTTCCGCCTGGGCAGGTGGGTAGTGCAGGTGGTGTTGAGGTTTTGGACCCCCGGGTAGAACAGGGAGGCAAATTCACGCTAGGTCTAGGTGAGGTGGGTAAGTACATTTCGTTCAAAGTCAATGCTATTAACATGTATGGGGCCGTTAGTTCCAGTTCGGCTTGCCTCCTCGTCACTGCAGCTCCGGAGGCGGGCCGCAGGTCGGAATTTGGATCTATCACGTCGACATTTGGTGGATTTAAAGTCGATGTCACGAACTATGACGCGTCATTCTCATACAGCGCTACCGTTACAGGAGGGTCAGTTATCGTGGGCGCGGCGTCAGGGACGAAACTTCCTCTTACGGTAACCGGGTTGAGCTCCGCCCAAAATGTGGAAGTCACAGTGACAACCTCTAAAACGGGTTTTACTAATGGGACAGGAGTAGTTGCAGGTGTCTCACTCCCTTCAGCGTTAACTTCGAGCTCTGGTCCGGTAGGTCGATGGATCGCATCCTCGATAGCAAAACAAAATAAGACTTTGCTAATTGCAGATCAGGGTGGATATCTATATACGTCAACGGACAATGGGCTTAATTGGGCCCAGCGATCATCACCTCAGAATTGGACAACCGTCACTCAATCTGATGACGGAGTAACAATGGTTGCAGCTGCCGCGGGTGGTTCCATATATAAATCAACTGATGCGGGACTCAGTTGGAATGTTGTGGCACCAGTGGGAAATTGGCGCTCGGTTGCTTGCAGCGCGAATTGTTCTGTCCTTGTAGCCGCTGAAGCAAACGGCAAACTCTATAGATCACTTGATTTTGGAAGCACATGGTTGGAGATGGAATCAAGGCAAAACTGGCGAAGCGTCTCTGTCTCGGCAGATGGAAATACTATGCTTGCCCTGCCGTACGACGGTCAACCATACATTTCCACCAATAGAGGATCTTCGTGGCGTGCGGGTTCTACAAATTTTGTTAAGCCAAACTGGACATCGGGTTTAGTCAGCGCTGATGGCAGCAAGATTTTTCTAGCACCTTACCAGGGTCCGATCTCTTACTCCGAAAATGCCGGGAATTCATGGACTTCATACATAGCTCCTACACGCACTACCGTAATGAGCCATGCAAGTGCGGTCAATAAATTGATGCATTGTGGTAATGATGGGGTGGTTGCGCTTGGAGCAGGAAGTGGAGTCTCGGTGAGAAGTGTGGCAGTCAATTCAACACCATGGGTTTCATGTTCTATTAGCGCTGATGGAACTCTTCTACTAGCAACGTCAACAACGGGCCTTGTGTATATCTCGGTAGATGGTGGAAGTAATTGGACAGTCCGGAGCATTCACTCCGGAAATGTCAATCATCGGGCGTTTGTTGCGACTGCAGGTGGTAACGAAATCTTTTCTGCAATTTATGGCGGCAAAATTGAATTTTCCAGAGATGGTGGTACCTCATGGTCAACTGCTCTTGATTTGAAGCAAAACTGGATTGGTATCTGTGCCTCTACATTGCTTGATAAAATTTATGCAGTCGCATATCAGGGATACATTTACCAATCGATGGATTCTGGAGAGACCTGGACTCAAATAAAATTTAAGAAATTGCCATGGGTGGGCATTGCCTGCTCGACAGATGGCAGTAAAGCAGTTGCAATCGCAAAAGGTGGAAATATTTATAACACTACAGAATCAGGGACTAATTGGACTCCTCGTGATGAAAAACGTAAGTGGGTAGGCGTAACGCTTTCAAGTAATGGAAATAAAGTGGCGGCTGTAGTCGAGGGTGGCTTCGTGTACACCTCAAGTAATTCAGGAGATAACTGGACGCAGCGTGGTTCATCGCGGAACTGGAGTGCGATAGCGTCATCGAGCAATGGAAATAATCTCGTCGCAACTGTTGCGAAGGGAAGAATTTACGTTTCTAGCGATAGTGGAGAATCATGGAGTGCTAGGGAATCAAATCGAAATTGGGTCAACGTGGTCTCCTCATCAAGTGGAGATAAACTGATTGCGGTTGTGGGGACTGGACTCATCTGGACATCAAGTAATTCTGGATTGACCTGGACTGGTCGAGAGTACCCACGAAATTGGAGGGGGCTTTATATCTCAGGTGATGGAAATATAGCCTTTGCTGCAGATTTTGGCCGAAAGCTCTACTCTTCAATCAATTCCGGGGAAACGTGGACCGCTCGATGAGATATTTCGCCAGCACTATGTTGGAACCGACAACATCTAGAGTAAAATTTGGTCATGGATAAAGATTCTCGGGGTGTGACGCAGCCTTTCCAAATACGCTCTGCTCTCAACCGACTTCGAAAGCTTGTCGATCGGCAGCCTGAAATCCCGCTCACTCCAGAGCAGGCAAAGAAGTTGACGAAGCATCGGCGAAGTATCATCATTGCACTGATTATTCCAAGCTTCTTCTTTGTGGCTACTCCTATCATTGTTTTTCGCCCCGTCAAAGCAACCGCGGAACCTTGCCAAGGTGTCACGAGCCAATTCCAATTAACAGAACAACCCGTGATCATTCCTGCGGAAGATGCACGCTCGATAAAAGGACCGGAAGGCATCGCGATGATGCGTTCATACTCCATAGCCGGTCAAACTCTCGACACCATTCCGCTGGGATACTCAACAGCAAACAAACCCAACGCTAACCTTCGTGCGATTCCTTTGAACGAGATTGTTCAAAGGGTTGCTGATGATCCTGATCTGCAACCACAGTTAAGCCAAGTGCGAAACCTTGCCTACGCAATTCGCTACAACGGAGATATCGCATCGTCCATCCTTTCGCTCACTGCGCGCGAGGGAACAATCGCGACTTGGATCGCAGCCCAACGAATTCTCGGTATCGAAGCTGACTTTTTCTCACAAGATCAGCTCGTGAGTGAACTTGCCGATTCCATCGCAGGTGCTGCAGGAGATGGTTCATGGCCATTTGATGATGTTGGGCCAGGTGCGCTCTCATCGACAGCAACTATCGATGGCGATTCACTCCATATATATGTACTCACCACGCGAGAGGGTTTCGATAAAGATGATGTTGCAAATGGCGAGAACTTAGAACGCTCAGTGAGCCAAGCAGCGAAGAATCAACGGATTACCGTTACCTATCCAGGTGGGGAAGTACGTGGAGTCACCTCGAGCAATGGCGATGTCTGCATCTCCGTTCCCTGGACTACCGGCAGGACCCTGCCCCAACTTCGCGTGACCTGGCAGATGACCGTTCCTGCTGGAACGATTCTCCACAACTCGAAGGAGTTTGAGGGTGGCGATCGTTATGCCCTGATGGATAACGCAGAAATCACCCTTAATGCACTTGCGCTACCCGTTGCAACTCAGGTGATTTGGAGCTCGACCTCATGACCAACGACAAATTTGAAGATCGCGATAACAATGGAATCGATGATGAGGTCGATGAGATTCGCGAGGATTTAGAGGAGCTTCAAGAGGAGTTGCAGGAGAAGATCGAAAAACTTTCTCTCGCAGAACGTTCACGAACGATTGGCACGATCTCTGGATTACTCCAGGAGAATATGACGCAGATCGTCTCCTTTGGCGGCGTGCTCTACCTACTCACTCGGCTCATTGCCATCAGCGGACGCTCTGCTCCCACCGCGCTCTCATTCCTTGATGCCCAAGGCATTAGCAAAACGGTGACTGGTGCGATTGTGCAGGCGCTTCCCATTCTTTTGCTCGCAGCGGCGATCGGATTCACCATCACCGCACTCATCAATGTAAGTGATAAACCAGTCTCAAAGAATTCCCGAGTATGGATCTCAATCGTTGCCTGGTTTCTCGTAGCAACGGTCGTGCCATCGCCCTTCTCGTGGAATCGTGCTGTCGCATTAGTGGCTTTCTTTGCAGCAGGAATTTTGATTATCTACACAGCAATTTCCGCGTGGACAAATAATCTTGATGATTGGCCACATCCTTTCCAATTCTTGATTCTCTATTTTGCGCTTGTCGCAGGAACTCAGTTAGTCGCTGATGATCAAGTCTGGCTTGCACCAGAGCGCTTACAGATCATCTCCTCTTCTGAGAACTTAGTTGCAGTACAAGGTGTAGAAAAGGGCGATCAAGCATCCACTCTTGTTGGATATGTTCTCGATGGTAATGGTGATGATTGGGTGAGTATTTTGCTCGAGGAACCTCGGATCGTCTTACGGGTGAAGAGCGATAGCGTCTTGCAACGTTCAGTCTGTCGACTTCCCGATTCTTATCGCGAGGTTCCACCGCTTTTCGTTTCGATAGCAGAACGTTTTGAAGATCAGAAGCAGCGCGCGATCGAGGATGTCGTTCCAGTCTGTTAGTAGATTTTAAGCCATTCGAATAGAACGACGCGAAAAACCAGAGCGATGTCCATCTATTGCGGAAGTGATCTGTGTATCAGGAGTGAATGCTGCAGCAATGCTGAAATAACTAAAAGAAAAACCGGCACCCGTTTAAAGGTGCCGGCTCTCCTCATAACCGATGTGGTCTTGCTCTTACTTCTTCTTGAAGCCAGCAGGGCAAGCTGCTGTTGTGACCTTCTTGGTGCGCTTTCCTTTCACGCAAGTGATCGTCTTCTTCGCAGCAGGAGCCTTGACGACTGCCGCAGCAGTTGGCTTGTAACCCTTCTTCATCTTGACCGAGAGCTTGGGTTGTGAGTATTGGAAGCCTTCATATTCGATGCTGATTACATTGTTCTTTGCCGCGATATTTGCGCTCGAAACAACTTGCTCGCCAGTTGCCTCTTCAGTTGTTACTGAGAGCTCTAGCGCCTTGGCAGCATCATTTGGATTCTCAAGTCCCCAGAGAGTCTTGGCATCTTGGAAAGGAATGTAAGCGCGGTAGAAACCACGATTTACAGTCTTTCCATCGACATCAAAGTGAGGCGCAGAAGCAGTGAAGACAAATGACTTGTCAGTAGCATTCCATACTGGGCTAGAAAGTTTGCAGAGACCATCTGAGAGAACGATGATGTCATTGGAGACGCCATCGATTCCAAACTCGGTGAAGGAGATTGCCTGCAAGGTTGCGTACTTGGAGGTTGCCTTACCAGTCTCACCTTGGCACTGCTTGGAGTCTGATGCAAATGCGACATTGACTGGCTTACCAACGAGTGTGATTACGCGGTAACCAGTTCCCTCTGTTGTTTTCACTGTCATACCTGCGCCTGCGCCAAGAGTGACATTCGGTGAGTAGTTTGATTTCACACGAATCTTCACAGTGAAGTTGGTGTCAATATCGAGGCTGGCGTTCTTTCCAGTCGCCTTGTTATTGGCAAGGAAGGTCTTGTTATCTGCTGGATTGACGAAGACTGGTTCGATTGTGGTCCAGAGATTGGATGAGTTACTAAATGTTGGACGAGCATTAATGAATACTCCGTCATAACCCTTCACACCAAATCGTGCCGAATTCCAATTAGTCGATGTCCATCGCCCAGGTTTGGTCACGGTGCTCGCCACAGTCTCAACTTCTGGTGCAACAACTGCAGGTGCAGGTGCAGGAGCTGGCGAAGCTGCAGGTGATGCAGCCGGTGATGCAGCTGGATCAGCAGCAGCGGGGGATGCCGCCGGTGTTGCTGCAGGTGCAGCAGCAGGAGCATCGGTTGGATTTGCAGTTCCGCTAGCAACCCATTGGAGGTTAGCGACGGTGCCACGTCCATCATCAACCGAGACGCTCTCAATACAGAAGAATGATGTTGGCGAGGTACATGCTGGCCATGGGCCACTTACTAAAGGATCATTTGCCGCGTTAGCGGTTGTTGCTACAGAGATGACGCCACCAAAGAGTGAGGCGACTCCGAGGGCAACGAGAATTTTTGTCTTCACATTTCCTCCATCGGTTAAGCCGTCGGGCGGGAGGTCCCGAGGTAAAAAGTCTACTCTCGGGGGGTATTAATCGAGAATGCCCGTAAGGTTTTCGGTACCCGCCGCGTTAAATCGATACCCAACATGGCGCACCGTGCTAATCATCGCCTCGAATTCGGGGCCCAATTTCGCCCGAAGTCGGCGAATATGGACATCGACGGTCCGAGTTCCACCAAAATAGTCATAGCCCCAGACCTCCTGCAGGAGTTGGGCTCGGGTGAAGACCCGCCCTGGATGTTGCGCGAGGTATTTAAGCAATTCGAACTCTTTGTACGTTAAGTCCAGCGCTCGCCCTTTGACCCGCGCGGTGTAGGAGTGCTCATCAATTGCAACCTCGCCCGAGCGAATCTCGTTACTACTGCCGGATGAGTTTCGCGCATCGAGCGCCTCTTTATATCGGGTAATGGCAAGTCGAATCCGCGCATCTACCTCTGCAGGTCCAGCTGAATCCAGGATGCAATCATCAGCGCCCCACTCAGAGGTGAGCGCGGGTAAACCGCCCTCAGTCACGACAACTACAACTGGCGCACCAACTCCAGTTGAGGTCAGTAATCGGGTGAGATTTTTCATCGCACCAAGATCCCGCCGCGCATCGACAAGAAGTAAATCAATTGAGGGCGCATCAACCAGGACTGAAACCTCAGCAGGGAGAATTCGCACCTGATGTTGCAGGAGCGCAAGGGAGGGTAGAACCTCCGCGCTGGAGTGGCGAGAGTTGGTGAGTAAGAGGAGCTTCGCCATAGTGGGAGAATACTCTCGTGGAGAACATGGTGATACTCGGGGTGGTCCTGCTCTTGGCCACAAGCTATGGATATTGGTATCGCCATCGCGATGGGCGGGTGAAATCCCATGGCGAAGCAGAGAGCAGACTCCGCCTGGAGCCATCGGAAATCGGACCCTTGGGTGAGCGGGCCACCCTTGTCCAATTCTCTTCAGCCTTCTGTACTCCATGCCGCGCCACTCGAGTGATCCTTGGTGAGGTCGCAGCATCGACCCCTGGAGTCAGACATATAGATGTAGATGCGGAACATGAGTTGGCTTTGGTGCGAAAAGTGGGCGTGCTCTCAACTCCAACCACCCTCATTCTCGATAGCCAGGGCTATGAGATTGCGCGCGCCGTTGGCGCACCACGCAAAGCTCAAGTTCTGGCATCACTTGATGCTCTTCATTGATGTTCCACAACGAAGAAGTGTGGGGAACGGTCGTCTCGTTTCATGTTCCTGATCAGAACATCTCTCAAAACGTTGAGAAAGCTTTCTTGGAGCAAGCAATCTCTTTTGTTCATGAAATAGATGAATTATTCTCGACATATAAAGAAAATTCTGAAATTTCAAAGTTACGATGTGGCGATTTACTGATTGTAGATTCTTCTGAACCCGTTCAACGGATCTGGAAATTATGTGAGCAAGCGCGTGATCTCACAGATGGAGCATTTAATCCATTTCACGAACGATTAGGTGGTTTTGATCCATCGGGCTATATCAAAGGATGGGCAGCCGATCAGATTGCGCTGATGGGCGAAAAGTTAGGGATAACGCGATTACACATAAATGCTGGAGGAGACATCACGGTGCGCGGTGGGATGGATGATGCGAAACCGTGGATGATTGGAATTCAACATCCCAAGCGCGCGGGTCGAATTGCGGCGGTGATTCCGATACGCGATGGCGCTGTAGCAAGCAGTGGAGTATCAAGTGGTGTAAGTGCGGCCGGCGCATTGGCTACCTCGGTTTATGGACCTGATGGAGGGCTCGCTGATGCGCTCGCGACCGCTCTGATGGTTGCCGGTCGCGATGGCGCCCCCTGGTTTCTCAAACCAGAGCTCGCCGAGTATGGCTGTTGGGTCGCCAATCGTCACGAAGAAACCACCTGGTCAGTACGGTGGCCAGAGCGCTCCTGACTTATCGCGAATGACTTGCAATTCGCACTCTCGCTTTTTGGCCATTACCCTTAGCACTATGTTCGCGAAAATAGAGGTGTCGTTAATCAAACGACGTACGATCGATTACGGTCGCGCTACCTCTTCGCGCTGTCTTTCTTAATCCCAAACAATCTTCTTTGATTGTCGTGTTGCCCGCGTGAGTGGCCCCGTCCCAAAACTAATTTTAGGAGAGAGATATGTCTAAGCAGATTGATGTACGTGGCGCACGATTTGGCGCGCTACTCACTACTTTTGTGTTGGCGCTAACGCTTGCGACCGAATCGTGGATTCTTGCCTTATGGCAAACTGCGGTATTCGCGATTGGTGCAGGTTTTGGTCCAGCACGAACCCCTTACGCATTGATCTTTCGCGCAGTTGTAAAACCGCGACTTAAGTCAGCGCCCACTTTTGAGGATGAGCGTCCCCCACGATTTGCTCAAGCAGTTGGTTTCCTCTTTGGTGCGGCGGCCCTTGCTGGTGCAGCAAGCGGCGTCTCTCTCCTATTCACACTCGCGATTGCGTTCGCACTTGCAGCAGCGATCCTTAATGCAGCTTTCAACTTCTGCCTTGGCTGCAAGGTCTATCTCGTGTTTGCTCGCGTATTTGAGGGTAGCCACGAAGCGGTAGCGAAGACTCCCGCTAGCGTGCAGTAGAAGTAAGAATTTCGCTCTAGTCTTATCCCATGAGAGAAGAGCTCCGAGAGCGAGGACTGCGCCTTACCCCTCAGCGTGAGTTGGTTCTCACCGCTGTCCGCGCTCTTGGCCATGCCACGCCAGAAGAGATTGCTGAGTACATTCACCGAACTCATCCCAGCATCAATCTTTCAACGGTCTATCGAAATCTAGAGACTCTGGAAAATGTTGGGCTGGTATTGCATAGCCATCTCGGACATGGCGGCGCGACCTATCACGCGGCAGAGGAGTTAAGCCATCTCCACCTAGTCTGCGGTAAGTGCGGAAGCATCGGTGAAGCGCCGATTGAAACTGCGGCGACCTTCGTTAATGCACTCGCCGATGACTACGGATTTAAGACGGATGTCACCCACTTTGCGGTCTATGGGAAATGCATTAACTGCTCCGACGGATCATGAGCGCAGTTTTAGTTGAAGGCGGCCCAGATAATGGTGCTATCTGGCACTTTGGTGAACCGGTAAAAGAGCAGCGCGCGTTAGAGGCAGGGAAGGCATTTGCAGATCTAAGCCATCTTCCTGCAATAACAATTAGCGGCGCAGATCGACTGACTTGGATCCACTCGCTCTGCACTCAAGATGTCGAGAATTTGCAACCGGGGGAATGGAAGAGCGGATACATCCTCGATCCACAAGGACATCTGGAATTTCCCTTATTAATAGTTGATGATGGTGATTCGCTCTACCTCTTTACTGAGATTGCATCCGCCGAACCCTTGATCAACTTTTTAAATTCCATGAAATTCATGTTGCGCGTGGAGGTTACAGATGCCTCCTCACCGGTAGCTCTCTTCCGCGCACCAGGCGCTACAGATGAAATAGGCGGACCTTACGCGCTCGTACCGCGCGCAGAGATCAGAAGTATGACTGCAAATTTTGCACTTACCGCAATGCAAGTAGGCACATGGGCCTTGGATGCAATCCGGGTTGCAGCAGGTCGTCCACGTTTCGGATTCGAAAGTGATTCCAAAACAATCCCTAACGAATTAGGTGTACTCAACATCGCGGTACATATGAATAAGGGGTGCTATCGCGGACAAGAGACTGTTGCCAAGGTCTTTAACCTCGGCAAACCACCACGTCGTCTGACACTTTTACATCTCGATGGATCGGGAGTGGACCTGCCTACACCAGGTAGCGCCGTCACCGTAGAGGGAAAGAACATAGGCTTTCTCGGCACTGTCGCCCGCCATCATGAATTGGGTCCAATCGCGCTCGCACTCATTAAGCGCTCAGTTCCTATGGATGCAACGGTCAGCGCAGGAAATGTGCTTGCTACACAAGAAGAGATCGTTGCACAGTAGGTCAAAGAGATGTCGAGATTCATAACAATCTACTCGCGAAGAGGGTGCCATCTCTGCGAAGTCGCAGTAGAGAAAGTGCGCGATTTACAGCCTGAATATGGCTATCAAGTTCAAGAGATATTTATTGATGGTGATAGTGAATTAAGTAGCGAATATGGCGAGCAAGTACCTGTGATTCATATTGATGGTAAGCCTCATGATTTTTTTCGAGTGAATGAAGAGCGTTTTCGGGCAGCGCTCTCTTAAAGTTCAATATCTCCAATAAGAATGTCATCAGCATCGATAATTCGATAAGAGTAACCCTGTTCAGTAAGAAAACGTTGTCGATTTTGAGCAAAGTCCTGGTCTACGGTGTCACGGGCGACCAAGGTGTAGAAACGGGCCGTTCGACCATCTGCTTTAGGGCGCAAGATTCGCCCTAAGCGTTGCGCCTCCTCTTGGCGGGAACCAAATGCGCCCGAGACTTGGATAGCAATCGTCGCCTCAGGAAGATCAATCGAGAAGTTTGCGACTTTTGAAACGACCAATGCATTGATCTCTCCCTCTCGAAAACCTTGGAAGAGTTCTTCGCGTTCCTTGATAGGAGTATTGCCAGTAATCAAAGTGATGCCCATCTCCGTGGACAAGGTATCGAGTTGATCAAGATATTGGCCAATTACAAGAATCTGTTCGCCTTTATGTTTCTCAAGGAGCAATTTTGCGATGGCACCTTTGGTGCGCGTAGTAGCACAGGTTCGATATTTATGTTCTGGTTCGGCGGTCGCGTAAAGGAGACGTTCAGCATCGGTTAGGTTTACCCGTACTTCGATGCATTCGGCTGGCGCGATGTAGCCCTGTGATTCGATCTCTTTCCACGGCACGTCATAACGCTTAGGCCCGATAAGTGAGAAGACTTCACCCTCAAGTCCATCTTCGCGAACTAAAGTGGCGGTTAATCCAAGGCGTCGACGAGATTGGATATCTGCAGTAAATCGGAAAATAGGCGCGGGAAGTAAATGTACTTCGTCATAAATAATCAAACCCCAATCGTGTTGATCTACTAAATCCAAATGAGCATAGACACCACCGCGCTTAGTGGTGAGAACTTGGTAGGTGGCGATTGTTACTGCCCGAATCTCTTTCTTAGAGCCGGAATACTCGCCAATTTGATCTTCAGTCAGCGATGTTCGTTTAAGCAATTCATTTCGCCATTGTCGTGCAGCGACTGTATTGGTTACCAATATCAACGTTGTCGCTTGTGCAAGTGACATTGCAGCAACACCCACAAGCGTCTTGCCGGCGCCGCATGGGAGTACTACAACTCCCGAACCGCCATGCCAAAAACCTTCTGCAGCAAGACGTTGATAGGGGCGAAGTTTCCAATCACTCTCGTGAAGCTCAATGGGATGTGCTTGGCCATCGACATATCCGGCCATATCTTCAGCAGGCCATCCTAATTTAAGAAGAGATTGCTTGAGTCGTCCACGCTCACTGGGAAAAACTTGGATAGTTTCGCTATCGATTCGCTTCCCGAGCATTGGTTGAACTTTCTTCGCTCGAATCACCTCTTCAAGCACTGCCGAATCAGTGGTCGAGAGAATCAATCCATGAACCGGATGCGTTTCGAGGCGAAGTCTGCCGTAGCGCGCCATTGTCTCTGCAATATCGATGAGAATTGCATGCGGTACTGCATAGCGTGAGTAGCGGAGTAGGACATCAATGACGCTCTCTGCATCAAGACCTGCCGCACGGGCATTCCAGAGTCCAAGAGAGGTGAGTCGATAGGTATGGATATGTTCTGGTGAACGCTCTAACTCTGCAAAAGCAGCAATTGCGCGCCGACAATCATCAGCAGCGCCATGGTCAATCTCGAGTAGAAGTGTTTTGTCGCTTTGGACTATGAGTGGGCCGTCAGCCATTGGGGTTATTCACTAGATCCTTAATGAGGGCATGGAGGAATTCGATTTGCGAGGCAATGCCTGTAGCGCTGATCCATTCGCCGTGCGCATGGGCATTCCCACCAATCGCTCCTAAACCATCAAGAGTAGGAACGCCGGTTGCCGCAGCAAAATTCCCATCGCTTGCTCCTCCTACGGCGACGCCAAGTAACTCGCCACGACCCAGTGATTGGTAAACCTTCTGTGCACGGGTAAAGAGCGCTTTGGTGGACTCAGGTTGGAGAGGTGGTCGATTAATGCCACCAGAGATAACTATTTGCGCATCGGGATGTTGTGGTTTCAGGTCGTGAAGTGATCTTTCGATTCGTTCCAATTCGCTCATCGCAAAGGAGCGACAGTCAACGACAAGTCGAGCTAGAGCCGGCACAGTATTTGTCGTCGTGCCTGAGGTTAAGACTGTCGGTACTGCAGTAGTTTGAAATTGAGGATTGGACAGCTTTTCTATTTGGACAATCAGGTGTGCCATCTCAGTAGTGGCATTGATACCTTTCTCAGGTTCAAGTCCGGCGTGTGATGCACGTCCATGAACTTCGATGATGAAATCAGCAGTTCCCTTACGGCCGATTTTCACCGCTCCATTAATCGAGGCTTCTAGAACGAGTACTGCCTTTGCACTTCGCGCCGATTCTTCGATTAATGCCCGAGATGCTTTAGAACCGACTTCTTCATCTGTGGTACAGAGTATCGCGACCGACCCTTGTATGTCGCGGAGCGCATAAACTGCTTGGACGAAGCCTGCTTTCATATCAAAAGATCCTGGCGCAGTGATTCGATCACCCTCTACTTGCCACAATGGCTGGAAGGAACCTTTGGGCCAGACGGTATCGAGGTGAATCAGGAGCAAGAGATCTGCTGGCTTTGCGCCCCACCAGAGAATGGGTGAACCATTTACTTCAGAGATGGTTCCAGCGCTGCCAAGCACCTCTCTGCAGATGTGATTTGCTTCTTGGAGTACTGCATCGAGTGCGGCGCGATCATCGCTGGGGGATTCGATTCGGACTAACCGTTCGATATCTGCCAAGAAATCTGAGGGACTGCTCATAGTCGTAGTCTGCCTTATTCGACTATCGCGACGCCTGAGATGCGACTGACTGAAAAGCGGAGCACCTCATCGCTCCTGTGGTCATAGGCCATCAAAATCCCGGCAATCAAGTGAATGGGCTCGATTACCCGCTCACTCACTCCGCCATCGCTATCGGCGTAGCCAATAGCCACCGTGGCTTTTGATTTGATGGCAAGTGCGAGCGTGGCCATCGTCTCGCTCGGAGAGCCAGCAGCGACCGGGGCGCTCTTGCGATGAGCGGCGGCCTTATCTCCAGCGCGTAGGGCGCGTAAGGCGGCATTGATCAAATCATCGGATGGTGTTGCAAGATCACCAGAGATGCGTGGTGGACGTGGCTTAACTTTTGTACGAGCTCTCTCGTGCTTTCGCGCAACCAATGCGCCATCGCGATCTTCTAGGGCCGGAAAGTAACCACTTTCTACCAACCCATCAATTGCCTCATGAGTGTCACCTTCAGTCATCAAGACTGTTGTGCTTAATTGTCGAAGTTGCAAGTGAGCTAATTTCTTATCGGCAAGAATCGCTGCGACCAGTGCCTCATCTTCACATCGGATATACGAACTAAAACTAATTCCGACTCTTAATTTTCCATATCGCTTTCCGATATCGGCAATCATGTATTCGAGCGGTTGGGGTAGCGGTGTCTTTGATATTTTGGCGAGGAATTTCTTTATTTCTTCACTACTTCTGCCGTTATCGAGTGCGCGACGAATCGAGTGTTCTGATAATCGATAGACCGTTGCCCCTCCTTTACTTTCAATATTGGCAATCAGGGACATCTCGCGCGCTAAATCAACCTGCAGCGGCCCTGGAGCAATGGCGGTGTTATCGGCTTGAATCAAGATGTAGTCGATTTCTTTCGGGAGTAATTGCTCCATTCCAGTAAGTTCTTCTCCCTGAAGCAGCGCAGCGCCAAAAGAGGTCAGCGCATTTCTTCCGGTCAATCCCAACCATTGCGCTTCCCGCGCTATCCAATGAACAAAGTCGTGATGGCTACCAAAAGCTTTACGTGGACGTTCCCATTTGATGCGCTCGGCAAGAGCGCCAATATCGACTGCGTTAGGAGTTATCTCTGCATATAAGTTGAGCGTGACCTTCTTTAAATGTGAGATAGCGCAACGATCAATCTCTGGTCCAAGTGGTGCTATATACCCTCGTTCACTCTTACCCACTAGGCCTGCCACGCGTGAGGTACTTAGCCAGTTATTTACAATTTCTACCCAACGCTCTTCTAACGTGCGATTACGCCAGATATCAAAAGCTGGCGTGGGTAGGAACTCTTCTTCGTTATGAACACCGACAAAACCAGATATGTATGCAAGTTCAGCGATGAAGATGAGGTACTTTTCCTCTAAACCAAGTTCATCACTAGCCCGTTTGATTTCGCGAACGCCAACGCCACCCGAACGTAACGCAGCCGCCGGTTCGCCAGCCCAGAAGTGGAGCAACTCCTCGATGTGATGGAGTATCTCTAGCACCGCACCAATCGCTGCGCTATCGACATCTTCCCGGGTGAGAGCCTTGCCCGCATAGCTCGGAGGAGTATCCAATCGCTCCTTATGGACGCGATTGCCACGAAGATAGATGCCTACTTCGCGAGGAAGCGCGACGGTCTGGTTATCAACTGGGGTAAGGAGTTGATTCTCCAGGAGCCACGAGACCGTGGAGGTCGGACGTTTGACATCGCTCACGCTGCCGCGCGGTGGTCCCCAGGTAAGTTTCTCAAGCATCGCCTTCGCTGATGCAGGTGCTTCTTCGATCTTCTTGATCCATCGCTTCCGATCACCTAACCCCACCGGTCCTAGTCCTGCAGGTTCCGGGCCGAGCGTATCGCGGACACTGTTGAGCACTCTGATCTGATCCTCGTCCACATAGATAAGTGCAAGGGTAAGAAACTTCTTGTAGGGCGCTGCTGCATTGGTGTCGGCAACTGCAAGTAAGGAATCGATGGTCAGAGGTTGAGGAAGTACCGCGAGGATTTCCAAAACTTGGATCTCCCAGGAATTCAATCCATCAATGACGCGCGCGATGCTGGGGGATGAACTTGCGCGCGCTGCAAGTGCGGTGATGTCCGTAGGCAGCGGTGAGAGTAAATCTGGGCGTGCGCTAAAGAGCTCCTGAAGATTTTCATCACTCCGCGCGCGCAACTCATCGGCTAATGAACGACTGGGGCGAAGGGTTGGAGACATAATTTGCCTACGCTACCTGAAGGTGTGCAGGTTATGCTCATCGTATGAAAACGCTCGTACATGTAGTCCGCCATGGCGAGGTTGAGAATCCCGATGGCATTCTCTATGGCCGCCAAGCCGATTGGCATCTCTCTGTTCGTGGTCGGGAGATGGCAGAGGCAGTTGCGAAATGGACTCATGGCCGAGATATCGCCGCAGTGATTGCATCGCCACTCGATCGGGCGCAGGAGACCGCAACACCAATTGCAGCGCTTCATAAATTAAGTATCAACACCGACCCTCGATTAATTGAAGCGGCAAATGTCTTTGAGGGAAAGAAGTTTGGCGTCGGTGCAAGTACTGGCGCATTGTTGAAACCATCAGCATGGCGACATCTTTGGAATCCGTGGCGCCCTTCGTGGGGTGAGCCGTATCGCGAACAGATTGAGCGAATGATGGCAGCAGTGAAGAATGCCCACGCGCTCGCCGCTGGTAGGGAAGCAATCTGTGTCTCGCATCAACTTCCCATTTGGATTTTGCGTTCTGCTATCGAAGGTCGACCGCTATTCCATGATCCGCGAAAACGAATCTGCTCGCTAGCGTCAGTGACAACCGTGGTCTTCTCGGAACAGGGAGAAATAACGGGAGTCGAGTACGCCGAACCTGCTGCGCACTTACTTCGGGCTAACAAATGAGAGTGGTAGCGCTTAAGCGAATCACCTCTCCCATAATTGCCGCGGTATTGCTTACCAGCTGTAGCGGCGGTGGTAGCTCAATTGATGAGAGCTCATATGTTGCTGGTGATGGCGTAGTTACAACCGTAAAACTCGGAGAACGAAAGGTTGCGCCAAAGATCTCTGGGCGAAGCACTACCGATTTCCCATTCGCACTCACTCCGGGGAAAGTAGCGCTGGTTAATGTGTGGGCATCGTGGTGTTCGCCATGTCGCGCGGAAGCTCCCATCTTGGAGGAACTTTCAAAGAAATATCCAAATGTGGAATTTGTTGGGCTATTAACTCGGGACAGTATCGATGCGGCAAATGCCTTTATCAATCGATTTGCTATCACCTATCCGACAATCTCTGATGATCAAATACTTTTAGGATTTAGAAAGAGCTTGCCAGTGGCTGCTATTCCTACAACCTTCTTAATAGATAAGAAAGGCAGCGTCGCTGCTCGCATTTCTGGCGAAATCACATTCTCATCAATAAGTAAGTTGTTAGATGATTTGGCGAACGAATGACGCTCTACGGATTGAGTGAACAGGTATTACAAGGTTCAGTGCTTCTCGCATTTCCGATTGCAATTTTCGCAGGGCTTGTCGCTTTCGTTTCGCCCTGCGTGCTACCACTTGTGCCTGCATATCTCGCCTATGTTTCAGGTTTATCTGGTGCAGAGATAGAAAATCCAATCAAGCGCACGCGCTTAGTGGTCGGCACCTCTTTATTCATTCTTGGTTTCAGCTCGGTTTTCATCTCTTACGGTGCACTTTTCGGTGGCGTGGGAAACACGCTGCTCGTTCGTGAACGAGGTATCAGCCAAGTACTGGGAATTTTCACGATTGCGATGGGCTCACTCTTCCTCGGGGTATTTCGCGGAAATAGAATGACTAGAGAGTTCCGACCACGAATCAAAACTGATGGTGGATTATTTTTCGCTCCATTCTTAGGGGTGCTCTTTGCAATTGGTTGGACGCCATGCATTGGTCCGACGCTCGCAGCTGTCCAAGCACTCGCCTTGAGTGAAGAGAGCGCGCTTCGCGGCGCATTTCTCTCACTCGGTTACTGCATCGGGTTAGGTTTACCTTTTCTGTTGGCAGCGCTTGGTATTGCACGTGCGCTCCGGGTTTTCAAACGCTTGCCTACTCGTGCGCTCTCTTATATCGGCGGCATCAGCCTTGTTCTTCTGGGAATTGCGCAACTTACCGGTGCGTGGATGGGCATTGAAGGATGGCTCCAACGTTGGGCTTCATCATTTGTGGTGGCGCTATGAGTAACTCCCAGATCTCCTACGATACACAGCCTCCACAATTGAGTGGGATTGGCTTTGCGCGCTGGATTTGGCGACAGCTCACCAGTATGCGGACAGCCCTTGTGCTCTTACTACTTTTGGCAATCGCATCAATACCTGGCTCCATCTTCCCGCAGCGTTCGCAAAATCCGCTTCAGGTCAATGAGTATTACGGAACCCATCCAGAGCTTGCGCGTTGGCTCGATCGAGCCTCACTCTTCAATGTCTTTTCCTCACCATGGTTTAGCGCGATTTACATCTTGTTATTCATTTCGCTCATTGGGTGTGTAGTACCAAGAACATGGGAACACTTCAAGAGCGCACGCGCGCTACCGCCAATGACTCCAAAGAATCTGGAGAGATTAGAAGAGTTTCACCAATTCAGCACCAATCAGAATGAGAGTGAACTTCTCGCACGTACCTCCTCTGAATTGAAGCGACGTCGTTATCGCCTTCGAACGCTTCCTGATTCGATTGGAGCTGAGAAGGGGTTTATTCGTGAAACGGCAAATCTGCTCTTCCATCTGTCATTGATCCTCTTATTAATTGGAGTGGCATATGGATCACTTGGAGGCATGCGCGCTGACGTCATTGTGAGCGAAGGCGAGACATTTACCAATGTTGCGACAAGTTACGACTCGTTAAGTACGGGAGGACTTTTCTCAATTGACGATATTCCACCTTTTACGATTACCGTGAAGAAGTTCACTGCTAAATATGATTTAGTGACAAACGCTCCAATCGACTATCGATTAGATGCGCAAGTAGTAGATGAACCCGGCAAGGTTCCTCGCGACGTTGTTGTGAAAGTAAATAAACCATTTACATTTGGTGAGACGCGGGTTTATTTACAGGCTAATGGCTATTCCCCAATAGTTACGGTGCGAAATAGCGCAGGCGCCATCGTGTTGCGCGGACCTATTCCATTCTTACCGCAAGATGGAAATCTCACCTCGATTGGTTCAATCAAAGTACCTGATATGCAGCCCCAGTTAGGCTTTGTTGCCAAATTCTTACCAACATTCGAGCGAACTGCAGAGCGCGGTGGATTCTCGACATATCCTGAGGCGTTAAAGCCAGTACTGGATCTCGCTGCATGGAGTGGAGATTTGGGATTGGATTCTGGAATTCCCCAGTCGGTCTATCGAATTAATACTGAGAAGTTGGAACAGATTGGTTTGGCTGCGCTGTCACCTGGGCAGAAATGGGAGTTGCCCAATGGAGTTGGCTCCATCACATTCGACGGATTTACTCCGTGGGTAAATCTTCAAGTAGTTCGCGATCCAGGGAAGGCGTACTCGCTGGTGGGTGCAGTACTGATTCTCTGTGGGTTACTTGTATCACTATTTGGGCGACGCCATCGCATCTGGGTTCGCGTCAGCCAGAAGGATGGAGATACCATCGTGCAGGTCGCAGGCTTAACTCGCTCACCGGGGTTAGACGAAGAAATCAAAACGCTTGTGGGTCTGCTTCGAGGAGAACCACTC
>VGAL01000018.1 GCA_016870715.1 Actinomycetota bacterium
ATCCCAGAGGGCCATATCAACGCCGGAGAGTGCGTTGTTTGTAATGGGTCCATTGCGCCAATAACCATTGACCTGACAGGTCTGCCAAATATCTTCGATATTGGCGACATCTTTACCTATTAAATAGGGCTTGAGATATTCATCAATCGCAGTTGCTACCGCCAGATAACGTTGCGTGAAAGTCGCACACCCCAAGCCGTATAAGCCAGGTTCAGAGGTCTCGATTTTGACGACAACGAGCGGGATCGTTTCAGGTGCGGTGAGAATAGTTTTGATATTGGTAATAGTTATTGGTTTCGACATGACGGCGAGCCTATATGTCCGGAATATCAATAGTCAGCCCCATTTGCTCCCTCTTTTTGATACTTTCGCTACTCTGCCCAAAAAATCCCGACCGAGGGCGGAGCCAGTCATTTCCGTCATTTTTCGGGATGGCTAGGGGATACTCCCTTTATGCTCCAATCGAGGAGAGGCGTACTCGCCTTACTGGCTCTCGTGGCCTTTGTTCTCTCTGGAGCGCCATTTGCGGTCGCCGAACCTCTTCGGGTCTTTCCCATCGAGCAGAGTGCGAAGTGTCCAGTGAAATTTGCGCGCTTCCATCACGACTACCCAGCAACCGACATCATCACCAAAAAAGGGTGTGCATTTCTCTCACCAATAGATGGCGTAGTTGATGAGGTAAGTCGAAAAGATCGATGGAGCGGAAAGAGTAATCGCGGTCAAGATCGCGGCGGATTGTTCGTCTCAATTATTGGAGTAGATGGAGTCCGCTACTACGGATCGCATCTGATGGAGGTGGCTAACGGAATTGAACCGGGAATTAGCAAGGCGCATATCTGCAGTATAGGCAGGGAGGGCATAAAAAAATCGCCCCAGTCAATTAACTGAGGCGATTTTCTAAAAGGTATAAGTAATTACTTACCGACTACCTTGTCAGCTTGTGGTCCCTTTGGACCCTGAACGATTTCGAAATCGACTGCTTGACCTTCATTGAGGGTCTTGTAGCCATTTCCGGCGATTGCTGAGTAGTGGACGAATACATCTTGTCCGCCACCATCAACTGCGATAAAACCGAAACCCTTTTCAGAGTTGAACCACTTCACTGTACCTGTTGCCATTGAACTTCCTTCGTTATCGAAAAGAACGATCGAGAATTCCTCGTTCGTCAGTCTTCACCTGCTACAGCCTGACGAAACACCTACTGGCGAACCGGGCACTGCAAAGAATCGGACTAAGGAAAGGGTACCGCCCCGGAAGGGCAGGTATGAAATTGAAGTGGTACCGGCCAGTAGCGAAATCGCCCTAGGGTCAAGTAGATTTCGCCCTCTCTTAAAGGGTTTTTCCTCCTGAGGAGCGCGCGCTTGATGGGCTGGGGAAGGTCGCATCAGAAGCGATGCACCGTGCTCGGAGGAAGATCGTGTCTACCAAAGTTACATCTAAACAGGTGAGCGGTTGGCTGGAGATTTTCTCAGCGCCTACCGCCCTCCAACCCCATATCCAATGGTCCATCTCCCAAACGTTAGGGATTGATCTTTCGCTCCAATGGAGCCCTCAACCTCTTGCTCCAGGGAGCGGTCAATGTCGATTGCGATTTTCTGGGGCACCTGGAATTGCTGGCGAGATCGCTCGCGCGCTCGCCGCTTGGCACTACCTCCGCTTCGACATAAGCGAAGAGCCAAGCGCAGGTTGTGATGGATCGCGCTACCTGGCCACACCAACGCTCGGCCTCTTTCATGCTTGCGTAGGTGGGAGCGGAGATGTCTATCTCTCAGAGCATCGAATCCGATCTGTGGTGGATTCTGCTCTTCGTAATGGAAGAGATGTTGAGAGCGAGCTCGAAGAGGCGCTGGGAACTTCTTGGGAGGAAGAGCTAACCCCGTTTCGAATTGGTCAAGAGGGAATGCGTTGGCTACATGTAGCCGGATAATTAAAGTGGAATATTGCTATGCGTTCCGCGAAGTCGTGGTGCAGCAGTAATCGCTTTTGCTATCGCGCTGCGAGATGCGCTTGGCTCGATAATCTCATCGACAACACCAATCTCAATTGCCCGGGCAACTCCGCCGGAAATCTTTTCGTGCTCGGCAGCGAGTTCTAACTCCATAGCAGCACGCTGATCATCGGGCAGGTCGGCAAGGATTCTTCGGTGGAGTACTCGAATCGCAGCAACTGCGCCCATAACCGCCACCTCTGCAGTCGGCCAGGCAAAAACTTTGGTCGCACCGAGAGAGCGTGAGTTCATCGCGATATATGCACCGCCATAGGCTTTGCGAGTAATAAGCGTGACGCGCGGAACGACAGCTTCGCTAAATGCGTGGAGAAGTTTCGCTCCGCGACGAACGACGCCATCCCACTCTTGACCTACACCAGGAAGGTAACCGGGAACATCAACAATTACGACAAGTGGTACTCCAAAGGAATCACACATTCGAACAAATCGTGCAGCTTTCTCCGCTGATGCCGAATCAAGACATCCACCCAGGCGAAGCGGATTATTTGCAACGACACCTACTGTTCGTCCATTTAATCTGCCCAATGTGGTGACGATGTTTGGCGCCCACTTAGGATGAAGTTCTTGTACATCACCGCTGCTATCTAACATGCCGGCAACTAAAGGATGGACGTCATATGCCCGCTTATTTGATTCTGGTAGAAATTGAGCGAGATTAATATCCGCAGCGCCAGAATCGATTGAGCCTTGATTACCCAATAGTCGAACGAGTTGGCGGATTGATTCACAAGAGCCCTTTTCACTCTCGGCAATCACATGAACCACACCACTTCGTCTGCCATGCGGTTCTGGCCCACCTAGTCGAGCCATATCGACTGATTCGCCAGTGACGCTGCGGACCACATCAGGACCGGTGACAAATATTCGACCCTCTGGCGCAAGCACAATCACATCAGTAAGCGCAGGACCATAAGCGCCGCCGCCGGCTGCCGGACCAAGGACCAGTGAAAATTGTGGAATCTTTCCACTTGCTTGGGTGATGGCATTAAAGACCAGACCAAATGCGTGGAGTGACTTCACTCCTTCGCGCAAACGCGCTCCGCCAGAGTGCCAAATCCCGACGATCGGATTCTTATGTTCCATCGCATCGGCATATGCCGCAAGGATGACCTGCGCTCCTGCTTCACCCATCGCACCACCTTGAATGGTGGCATCGGTGGCAAAGAGAGTTACGCGAGTACCAGAGATTGTTCCGAATCCCGCGAGCATTCCCGACTCATCACGTTCAGTGAGAGTGTGAAACGAACCATCATCGAGGATTTTCTCTATTCGCAGTTGTGGGTCGCGAGGATTTTGAACATCTTCACTCATTTTTTATCGCCGTACGAGGTAAAGATAAGTGCAACATTGTGACCGCCGAAACCAAATGAATTATTAATTGCAGCGATATCTCCTGCAGGCAATTCCCGAGGGTGATCCCGAACCACATTCAAAGCGATTTTCTCATCGAGGTTTTCGATATTAATTGTGGGGGGCGCGATGCGATGGTGGAGCGCCAATACAGTGAAGATTGATTCAAGTGCACCAGCGCCACCGAGCAAGTGTCCAGTCATGGATTTGGTTGCAGAGATGGCAACATGATCCACATCCCCACCGAGCGCATTGGTAATTGCACCTGCCTCAGCGATATCACCTGCAGGAGTAGAGGTGGCATGTGCATTGAGATGGACGATTTCTTTTATGGATACTCCTGAGGAACTTATCGCGGCCTTCATCGCACGAGTAGCGCCGGCACCCTCAGGATCGGGTGCTGCAATATGAAATCCATCTGAAGTTAAGCCTTGACCAACAACTTCACCGTAGATCTTTGCCTTTCGAGCAATCGCATGCTCGAGTAATTCCAGAACAAGGACTCCGCATCCTTCACCGAGGACGAAGCCATCGCGATCGCGATCGTATGGGCGCGATGCACGTTCTGGTTGATCGTTACGAGTGGAGAGCGCCTTCATATTGGCAAATCCCGCCATAGGAAGGGCATGTATCGCCGCTTCAGTTCCACCAGCGAGAACAACATCTGCTCGATTGTTGCGGATCATTTCGAAGGCATAGCCGACTGCTTCAGCCCCAGAGGCGCAAGCGCTTACTGGAGTGTGGACGCCAGCACGAGCACCAATCTCGATACCTACATGCGCCGCTGGCCCGTTGGGCATCAACATCGGAACGGTATGAGGTGAGACTAAGCGGGCGCCTTTCTCTTTTAAAACATCGTATGCGTTCAGCAGAGTTAGGACGCCACCAATTCCCGAAGCAATAACCACTCCGAGTCGTTCACTTTCTATTGCAGGTGCGCCAGCATCCTGCCACGCCTCTCGAGATGCGATCAATGCAAATGCCTCAGAGCGATCGAGTTTGCGAAGCTCTACTCGATCCATCATTTCGCTTGGATCTTTTGCAACGGGAGCGCCAATTTGGGCGGGAATTTCTGCCGCCCACTCTTCGTCGAGTCTTCGCACTCCACTCTTTCCCGCAAGGAGCGCGCTCCACGTTGTCGCGACATTCTCACCCAATGGCGAGAGCGCACCTATACCTGTGACGACAACGCGACGAGTTGGCTTATTCTCCATGGGATGGTGAATGGACTCTCTAGTTTGCAGCGCTGACGATGAAATTGACCGCATCTGCAACGGTAGCCATCTTTGTTACTTCATCATCAGGAATCTTGATACCAAAGCGTTCCTCTGCAGCAACAACGACCTCGACCATGCTGAGCGAATCGACATCGAGATCATCAGTGAAACTTTTATCCATTTCAATCTCGCTAGGAGAGACGCCAGCAACTTCCTCGACTATCTCTTTGATTCCTGCAAGTACCTCGTTATCTGATAGCGCCATTTTTTTCCTCTCTTGTTATCTCTTGTTATCTCTCGTTACATTTCTTACGGTAGTTGAACAACTTGCGCGGCATAGACAAGACCCGCGCCAAATCCAATGAGTAGCGCAGTATCGCCAGATTTGATCTGCCCTTGGCTATAGAGCGCATCCATAGCAAGAGGAATCGAAGCTGCCGATGTATTGCCCGAGGTGCGGATATCTCGAGCAATTGCAACGCTCTCTGGAAGATTCATCGCCTTTGCCATAGCGTCAATGATTCGTTCATTCGCTTGATGGGGGATGAATGCATCGAGTTCTTCTGCGCTGATACCTGCAGCAGCGAGAGCTTCTTCTGCAACTGGAGCCATCTGATAAACCGCCCAGCGGAATACTGTTTGCCCCTGCATCTTGATATCTGGCCAACCGAGAGAATCCGGCGCCTCTTGGTTCCGTAACTCGACCCAGGATGGTTCCATCATGATCGCATCGCGCGCAGTGGCATCTGAACCCCAAATGGTCGGGCCAATTCCTGGCTCTTTTGATGGACCGATAACCACAGCGCCGGCACCATCGGCAAAAATGAATGCCGTTCCGCGATCTGTGGGATCGGTGAAGTCTGAGAGTTTCTCCACACCTATTAATAGGACGTAATTAGCGCTCCCACCACGGACCATATCGCTAGCTAAGCCAACGCCGTAGCAGAAGCCAGCGCATGCAGCAGAGATATCAAAAGCCGGAACTTTTGGAGCGCCAAGTTGCATTGCGATATCTGTCGCTGCACTTGGCGTTTGGTAGGGATAGGTGACCGTGGCGCAGATGACGGCGCCTAGTTGCTCTGCTGAGATTCCCGCTCGTGCGAGCGCTATGCGTGCTGCAGCAACAGACATGCTCACCACGCTCTCATCATCACCTGCAATTCGTCGGGAATGGATACCGCTCCGCTCTTTGATCCATTCATCACTTGAATCGATTGCTTCGATGATCTCACTGTTGGTTACTACACGCTCAGGGCGATAAACCCCGACGCTCATGATGCGTGAGTGGCGCGCGATTTCGCGATCTTTAATGTGCGCCATCAGTGCGCTCCTTGTCCGAGTGGATGAAGGCGCGCAATCGGTTGGCCGGGGGAGACGGGATCGCCATCTTCGACCATGAATTCAATCAACGTCCCATCATGATCTGCAACAAGTTCGATGCTCTCTCTTCGGTTGGTGATCATCCCAACACTCTTGCCTGCCCTGATCTCGTGGCCAACTTCCACGCCATGATGAGTAAAGCTTCCTGAGAATGGAGCGACAATCATTCGCCATGTTGGCTGATCACTTAACTCACTGGGGAATCCGTGACGGGCGATTATCTCCATTGCAGCGGGAATATCTTCAGGACTCTTTAGCGCAAGGGTCTCTACTCCAGGAAGTGCGCGTTTGATTAAACCAGTGAGAGTGCCAGCAGGAGGAACTTCGATTACCGCTGTCACGCCAAGTTCAGCAAATGTATTCATACATAAATCCCAGCGAACTGGTGCAGATATCTGATTAACCATTCGATTGAGGATTTCTCGTCCAGAGTGGACGACTGTGCCATCAGCATTAGAGAGAACTTTGGTTCGCGGATCTCGGACACTCACTGATTGGGCAAGCGTTGCCAGGCGCTCGCGAGCGCTCTCCATATAAGAGGTGTGAAATGCGCCGGCGACAGCGAGCGGGCGAACTCGAGCCCCTTCAGGAGGGTTAGCCTCCAAGGTCTTTAAATCTGTGAGGAGTCCTGCGGCAACGATCTGTCCGGCACCGTTCTCATTGGCAGCAACCAGGTTGTTGGCAGCAATGGATGCCAGCACCTGCTCACGTTCGCCACCAAGAATCGCTGACATGCCGGTCGCAAAACGCTCTGACGCTGCCGCCATCGCTCGCCCACGCTCACGAACCAGAACCATCGCCGACTCTGCAGTAATCGCGCGGGCACCTGCTGCTGCAGTGAACTCACCAACCGAATGACCGGCAACTACACCCACTTTTCCAAAGGCATCGGAGGGGTGCGGAAAGAGCGAGAGTGCGCCGAGCAAACCTGCTGAGACCAGGACCGGTTGGGCGTTAGCCGTATCTTTGATTTCGGATGCATCGGCGGTGGTGCCAAGGTGAATCAGATCCACCCCTGCCACCGCGCTCCACCAGGTGAGGAGTTCGCGCGCCCGAGGAACTTCCAGCCAGGGGGTGAGAAAACCGGGAACCTGCGCCCCTTGACCTGGAGCAACGAGTGCGAGCATTGGTTTAGGGTAGAGGGTGAAATCGGTTACTAAACAGTAATTCACTGGGATTTTTTAGTTACCGCTCGGTAACATACCGACTTGTGAAGATTGTTGTCTGCGTCAAACAAGTTCCAGATTCCTGGGCTGAGAAGAAACTCTCGCCCGAGAAGGTACTCGATCGCGCCAGCGCAGATGCCGTTCTCAATGATCTTGATGAATATGCAGTTGAGGAAGCGCTACGAATTGTCGAGGCTAATGGTGGCGCCGAAGCTGGGCACACCATCACTCTTGTATCAATGGGGCCAGAGCGAGCGCAAGAAGCGCTGCGCAAGGGTTTATCAATGGGGGCAGATACCGCAATTCATATTAAAGATGATGCGCTCGCCGGCTCTGATGCGCTATCGACCTCGCGAGTATTAGCCGAAGCGATCAAACGCGAGAACCCCGATCTGATTCTTACGGGAACTGAATCAACGGATGCTCGGATGAGTGTGATTCCGGCAATGCTCTCGGAGCGACTTGAAATTTCTCATCTCTCTTTTGCTGGCGAGGTGGTGGTCGATGTCAATGCCAAGGTTGTGAAGACCAAGCGAATGACCGATGAAGGTGTAGAGGCGATGGAATCAGCGATGCCAGTCATCGTCACAGTGATTGAAAAAATCAATGAACCTCGCTATCCATCCTTTAAGGGAATCATGGCAGCGAAAAAGAAACCGATTACAGAGTTGGCGCTTGCTGATCTGGGAATTACACCCACCGAAGTAGGAAATGGCGGCGCGTGGAGTGAGGTCAAAGATTTCGCCTTAGCGCCGGCAAGAGGCGCTGGTGTGAAAATCGCCGATGAAGGCAATGGTGGCTCAGCGCTCGTTGATTTCCTCGCTGAGAAGAGGTTGATCTGATGAGTGAAATTTTAGTTTTTATCGATCATACGAATGGCTCGGTTGCAAAAACTGCATCTGAACTTTTGACACTCGCTCGTTCATTAGGAGGAGCCCACGCAGTTATCGCCGGCACCTCCTCTGATCTCGATGCAGCAGTTCCATCTATAAACAAATTTGGCGCTCAAGCAATCACTTTGTTGGAATCAAATGAGATAAATAATCACCCCAGTTCTGCAATTGCCAAAGCGATTGCTGAACTCGCGGAAACGCTTTCACCTAAAGCAATACTCTTGCCGTCAACTGCAGGTGGAAAAGAGATCGCTGGCCGCCTTGCAGTTCGACTTGACTCTGGAATCATCACCGATGCAATTGGCCTCTCCTCTGATTTAGTTGCAACCCAATCGATATTTGGTGGTTCAACTGCTGTCCACTCGCGAGTATCAAAAGGGATCGCAATTGTTACCGTTCGTCCGAACTCGATTGAGGCTTCGGAATCTCCAGCGAGCGCGACGATAAATAAGGTTCCGACGTCAGTTTTGATAGGTGCACAGATCACTTCGCGGGAACCTGCAATTCGCGGCGCGAGACCGGAACTTTCTGAGGCCAACATCATCGTTTCTGGTGGTCGCGGAACTGATGGAAACTTTGCTCCCATTGAAGAATTGGCAGATGTGCTAGGTGCTGCGGTAGGTGCTTCACGGGCGGCAACCGATGCTGGGTGGTACCCACATTCACATCAAGTGGGTCAGACTGGAAAGACGGTTAGCCCGCAGTTGTACATCGCGTGCGGTATCTCTGGTGCAATCCAACATCGCGCTGGTATGCAAACCAGCAAGACCATCGTGGTAGTCAATAAGGATCCTGAAGCGCCAATCTTTGATATCGCTGATTTTGGAGTTGTCGGCGACTTGTTCGCCGTTGCCCCTCAGGCAACGGCAGGAATAAAGGCGCGTAAAGGGTAATTTTCTCCGTAGAATTAAGGGGTGAAATCTTCCGATAGCAATAGCGCCTCCTATCTCGATAATGCGGCGACAACGCCGATTCTCCCAGAGGCGCTCGAAGTGCTCTATCGGGAGTCAACCTCCGTTGGAAATGCATCGAGCCTGCATAGCGCAGGTCGTAGGGCGCGAAAAGTAGTTGAGGAATCTCGCGAAAAGTTGGCAGCATCGCTTGGCGCTAAGCCGCAAGAGGTCATCTTCACCGCCTCCGGAACTGAAGCTAACAACCTTGCAGTAAAGGGTCTGTATTGGAGCGCCCGGGCAAAGTCAGAGAGCAAGAGCGCTATATGCGCATCGCCAATCGAACATCATGCAGTCCTCGACCCATTGGAGTGGCTAGAGCGCGAAGATGGCGCAACGCTCCACTTTGCAAAAGTTGATAGTGATGGTGCGACTTCACACGAACATGTTGCGCAGATATTAAGTGAACATGGAAAGCAGATCTCTTTCCTTACCATCATGCACTCGAACAACGAAGTGGGCGCTCTTCAGCCTGTAGCAGAGTGCGCGGCAATTTCTCGGGAGTATCAGATTCCCATTCATACCGATGCCGTCCAAAGTTTTGGAAAGGTGCCATTAGATTTTGGAAAGCTAGGCGTCGATGCCATGACGATCAGCGCTCATAAGATTGGCGGCCCTCTAGGAGTAGCGGCGCTCGTAGCAAAGAAGAACCTGGAGCTCACTCCGTTACTACATGGTGGAGGCCAGGAGCGTGAAGTGCGAAGTGGGACTCTGCACACACCAGTGATTGCAGCGTTCGCAACAGCGGCTGAAATTTCGCAACAGCGTCTTCTTGAGAATCAATTGCGGATTCGAGCGCTCCGAGAAAGATTAATCTCTGGAGTAAAGAATGGCGTACCTGATGTCAAACTCAATGGTGGCGAAAAAACACTTCCTGGGATTGCACATTTCACATTCCCTGGCGCTGAAGGTGATGCGCTTCTACTCCTCCTTGATGCTCATGGAGTGCAATGTTCGACCGGGTCGGCATGTAGCGCGGGAATCGCACAACCTAGCCATGTCCTCCTAGCGATGGGGATGGCTCCTAAAGTGGCTCGATCGTCCATCCGATTTTCGATCGGCCCCACAACAACCGAGAGCGAGATTGACAGGGCAATTTCAGTGATTGGCGAAGTGGTATCCCGAGCCAGAGCTGCGGGTGTGAAGTGAAAGTCATCGCAGCGATGTCAGGCGGGGTCGATTCCGCCGTTGCTGCTGCTCGGATGGCAGATGCAGGTCATGAGGTCATCGGAGTACATCTAGCGCTCTCTGCTAACCCACAGAAATATCGATCAGGTGCGCGCGGATGTTGCACTATCGAGGATTCGCATGATGCCAGGCGTGCTGCAGACATCATCGGAATCCCTTTTTATATCTGGGATATGGCCGAAGAGTTTCACGAAGGTGTAGTGCAGAATTTTCTTTCAGAGTACTCCAACGGGAAAACTCCAAATCCTTGTCTGCGTTGTAACGAGAAGATTAAATTTGAAGCGGTACTTAAGCGTGCGCGAGCAATGGGATATGACGCTGTAGCAACTGGGCATTATGCAAAGCGCGTTGATAGTGAGAACGGACCGTTGCTCTATCGAGCCGATGATCCAGGCAAGGATCAGTCATACGTGCTCGCTGTGCTTACACAAGAGCAGCTCTCTGGCGCCCTTTTTCCATTAGGCGATACGGTAAAGAGTGATGTGCGTAAGGAAGCGCATGAGCGCGGATTCTCACTCGCACAAAAACCAGATAGCCATGACATTTGTTTTGTCCCGTCGGGAGATAATGCTGGCTGGTTACGCGATCGCCTAGGTAGCGAAACTGGGGAAATAGTCGATGAAGAAGGTGTAGTTCTAGGTAGCCATAAAGGCGCCTACACCTACACCGTTGGGCAGCGGCGAGGCCTTGGTTTGACGGTGCCAGCAGAAGATGGTCGCGCGCGATATGTCTTGCGAGTTGAGCCGGTAAACAATCGTGTCGTCGTTGGCTCGCGTGCGGATCTTGCCATCACCGAGATTTCCGGTGTCGATGTGAAGTGGTGTGGTCCAGTTGCACCTCATGGCGATCATCGCGGATTTGCTCAAGTTCGTGCACATGGGATGCCAGCGCAATGCACCTACCGATGGGATGGTCAGCGTTTATCAGCATCACTGGATCTTCCACTCTTCGGATTAGCGCCTGGGCAGGCGCTAGTGATTTACGAGGGTGATCGCGCAGTTGGTTCTGCCACTATCGATAGGACGCAATAGTGAGCGCAGAGCGGTTAAGGATGGCTGCTCTTGCCGAGCAGATTAGGGAACATCAGTTTTACTATTACGTTTTAGATAAACCAGTTATCTCAGATTCTGAATTCGATAAGTTATGGCGAGAACTGGTGGCGCTCGAAGAGGCTCATCCAGAATTACGCGATCCACATTCACCCACTCTCGAAGTTGGCGGCGGCCTAGAGACAACATTCGAACAGAGCGACCATCTCAAATCCATGATGAGTTTGGATAATGTTTTTGATGGAGCAGAATTTGAAGCCTGGACGGAGCGCGTTCTGAAGGAAGTCTCCGCGCCAACGTGGCTCTGTGAATTGAAAATCGATGGTCTCGCGATCAATCTCCTCTATCAAGAAGGAAAGCTGACCAAAGCGCTCACTCGGGGTAATGGTAAGACCGGCGAAGATGTGACGCTCAATGTAAAAACCATCAAAGGTGTACCTCTGCAATTAAAGGGTAGAGATATTCCCTCGACAATTGAGATTCGGGGCGAGATTTATTTCCCGCTCGCGGAATTTAATGAATTAAATGCCGGGATTGCTGAAAGCGGGAAGGTTCCCTTTGCCAATCCGCGTAATGCTGCTGCCGGTTCGTTGCGTCAGAAGGATCCAAAGATCACCGCGAGTAGACCTTTGCGACTTCTGGTACATGGCGTTGGCGCAATTGCTGGTCGGAATTTCCAATCGCAATCGGAGGTATATGGCGCGCTAGCGGAGTGGGGATTGCCGGTGAGTTCCCGGGTAGAGACTTTTAGAGAGTTGAAGGATGTTACGAAATATATTGCGAAGTTTGATGGTGCTCGTCATAGCCTTGACCACGAGATTGATGGCGTTGTCGTAAAAGTTGATCAATTTGAGAAGCAGGAGAAGTTGGGTGCAACTTCACGTGCACCACGGTGGGCGATTGCCTACAAGTTTGCTCCAGAAGAGGTAGTCACTCGGCTCCTTGATATCAAAGTGAGCGTTGGTCGTACTGGACGCGTTACGCCATTTGCTCATATGGAGCCAGTGAAGGTTGCTGGATCGACCGTTACAAATGCCACATTGCACAATCAGGAAGAGGTTGAACGAAAAGGAATTCTGATTGGCGATTACGTAGTGATTCGCAAGGCTGGCGATGTAATTCCTGAGGTGCTTGGACCAGTGAAGTCAAAGCGGACCGGAGCTGAGCGGGCATTCGTAATGCCTACTAAGTGTCCAGAGTGCGGTTCACCTTTACGGGCAATTAGCGAAGGCGATGTGGACATTCGTTGCTCGAATAATCAAAGTTGTCCGGCACAGCTTCGGGAACGTCTTTTCTATATCGGCTCGCGATCAGCGTTAGATATAGATGTGCTCGGTTATGAGGCTGCGCAGGCGCTACTCGATGATGGAATCGTACGAGACGAGAGGGACCTCTTTTCCATCTCCATTGATGACCTAATGAAGTCAGAGTTCTTTATGAAGAAAGATGGGAGTGCAAGCGCAATTGCACCTCGATTCATCGAAGGTTTAGAACAGGCGAAAAGCAGGCCCCTTTGGCGAGTATTGGTCTCACTCTCTATCCGCCACGTTGGTCCTACTGCTGCGCAATCACTTGTTCGTGCATTTGGCAGCATTCCCGCGTTGGGTAAGGCGAGCGCGGAGGAGCTCTCTGCAGTAGAGGGCATTGGTCCAACGATTGCTCACGCAATTATCGAATGGTTCGAGGTTGATTGGCACAGGGAAATCATTGAGAGTTGGCAACGCGCTGGTGTCATCATGGTCGAAGAGGCGAAAGTTCTGGATCAGCGATTTGTCGGGATGACTTTTGTCTTGACGGGAGCGCTCTCCGGCTTCACCCGTGAAGAAGCCGATGAGGCAATCACCAGCCGTGGTGGCAAATCGGCAAGTTCAGTCTCTAAGAAAACCAGTTATGTGGTGGTGGGAGAAAGCCCTGGATCAAAGTATGACAAGGCCCTGGAACTAGGCGTACCGGTACTGGATGAAGCGGCATTTGTGAAACTTTTGGGCTCGATAGATTAGGATAAAGATATGTTGATTCTCTCCGAAGGGCGCGAACTTCCAGCCTCTCCAGTCTTCTTTGGCGTGCTGACATTTGCCATCCTGACCTTCCTCCTTTATCTAGCGCTGCGAATCGATAAGGATCACTAATTCTCTCTCCAGAGTTACCTATTGCCCTCTTCGGCGGGACCTTTGACCCCATTCATCGTGGACATCTCCATCTGGCATCAGAAGTTATTGCGCGAAAGATTGCAAAAAAAGTCCTCTTTATCCCGGCAGGTGCACCATGGCAGAAAAGTTCGGCAGTAGTGGGAACAGCCATTGAGCGGGCGAACTTAGTATCTAGGGCGATTGCCGGTAATGATGCATTCGAGCTCTCCACAAAAGAAATCGAACGAAGTGGTCCGACTTACACCATAGACTCGGTCCGCGAATTTATTCACGAGCAACCTGCGGAAGATTTTGTACTACTACTTGGTAGCGATGCCTTTAATGGAATTACTACGTGGCGAGAATACGAGGAGCTTCTTTCGATGATTCATATCGTCGTTGCACTCCGACCGGGTACCACTTTAGAAGAGATTCCAGGTGCGCGAGTGAGCGTGATTGAGTCCGAAATGTTTGCAATCTCGTCAACTGAAATCCGGCTCGCCGCTAAGAGTGGTGCGGAGCTTGCTAATTTTGTTCCTGTCGAAATCGTCGATGATGTAAAGCGAATCTATGGCGCTTAAACCAGAGAGCATCTCTCTGACTAAAAAGGCCGCCGCTGCAGCCGAGGAGAAATTAGCGAAAGATGTCGTGGCACTAGATCTGTCCAACCAAGGGATACTCGCAGATGTATTTCTCATTGTTACTGGCGCTAACGATCCTCAACTAGAGGCAATCTCAACGGAGATCCAATTGCAACTCAATAAAGTTGGTGAGAAGCCAATTCATCGTGAAGGCACCGGTGGTTCATCGCAATGGATTCTCCTTGATTATGGCGATGTCATCGTTCATATCCAGCATCCAGAGGTACGTGAGTATTATGCTTTGGAGAAACTATGGAGCGATTGCCCAAAGATTGAGCTCCATGGGTAAAAGACTCATCATCATGCGCCACGGCCAGACCGACTGGAATGTGGAGAATAGATTCCAGGGCCATACCGATATTCCGCTCAATGCAATTGGTCGCGCGCAGGTCGCGCGCGCAGCTTCGATTTTAGGAACCCAAGATATAGATCACATTATCTCCAGCGACTTACAGCGCGCATTCGATACTGCAGCTGCCGTAGCCGCTGTGAAGAAATTGAAAGTTATCCCAGATCCACAGTTACGTGAGACGCATTGTGGAAGTTGGGAGGGGCGGACCGGCCCTGATATCGAGGCAAGCGATGGTGAGAATCTTGCACGTTGGTTCGCTGGTGACGATATTCCCGCTGGCGGAGATGGCGAACGACGTAGCGAAGTTGTGAAGCGAATGATGAGCGCACTCGACACAGGGCTTCGTAATTGTGCAACGGGGCAGACTTTGTTGGTGGTAACCCATGGGGGCGCTGCGCGCGGAGTGATCGGAGCACTTCTTGGATTGGCAATTAGCGATTGGGTGGCAATTGGCGGATTGGCCAACGCATCCTGGTCTATCGTCGAAGAGCGAAACTCACGCTGGCGACTGATTGAACATAACTCTGGAGTTTTGCCTGAGCCAATCCTTGGCCAGGAATCTTCCCAATAGCCAGCGGTTAACTTTGCGATAGAGTTCTCGCGTTTCGGGGCTGTGGCGCAGCTGGTAGCGCACCTGCATGGCATGCAGGGGGTCAGGGGTTCAAGTCCCCTCAGCTCCACGTGGCATCACTTCCGACTATTCCTAAGCAGTGGCGTAAGCCAGAATCTTTGGTCGGCAAGCGAGTTCTCGTCACCGGTGCAAGTAGTGGGCTCGGTCTAGAAGTCGCCCGCGCATGTAGCGCAGCCGGTGCTGAAGTCACGATGGCGGTTCGGAATCTCGCGAAAGCATCTGCGCTCGTTCCACAATTGCGCGTTGGTGCAGAGGGAAGTATCGATCTTCTTGAATTAGATCTCACCAGCCTTAAAAGTATTAAGCGTGCAGCGGAGAATGTGAAAACACCTATCGACATCCTGGTACTCAATGCTGGAGTGATGGCTACACCGCTGCGCCATACTGAAGATGGTTTTGAGTTGCAGATGGGCACCAATCATCTCGGCCATTTTGCTTTTGCTGGTCTTATCTTTAGTGCGCTTACCGATGGCGCGCGAGTAGTCACAGTATCGAGTCAAGCTCATCGCATGGGTTCGTTCCAGGCAGAGAAGATTATCGATCAGTGTTACGGGCGTGGTGAATACCAACCATGGAGCGCTTATGGTCGAAGTAAATTAGCTAACTTACTTTTCACTCTGCAGTTGCATCGATTATCAACTCAAGGGCTATTACCAAATAAGAAACGTATCCAACCGATGGCGGCACATCCTGGGTGGTCAGCAACCAATCTTCAGGCAGTCGGGCCACAGATGAAGAATCAAGCGTTGGCCGAACGCGGCAGCGCTGTAGTTAATACCCTCTTTGCGCAAAGCGCTAAACAAGGCGCCCTTCCCATCATTTGTGCTGCGACATTCCCTGGCTTGCCAAGTGGAAGTTATCTTGGACCTGATGGCTTCTTGGAGATGCGCGGCTATCCCAAACTCACGCGCGCAAGTAGCGCTGCATACGATCAAGGATTGGCGGAGAAACTCTGGGAAATTAGCAGTGAACTCACGGGCGTCGCGTGGAGTTAGTTCGCGACTAGGTAACCGGTACCCTTAGGTTCATGCAGGAACGAGATAGTTACGACATCCAGGCTGTCCAGGAGAAGTGGCTGCCAGTTTGGGATGAGATAGCTCCGTTTCGCTCCGGTCGACCTGACGATAAGCGCCCAAAAAAGTATGTCCTTGACATGTTTCCCTATCCATCAGGGGATCTTCATATGGGCCATGCCGAGGCATATGCCCTAGGCGATGTAATCGCTCGCTATTGGGTGCAAAAAGGATTTAATGTGATGCACCCCATCGGTTGGGATGCATTCGGATTGCCTGCGGAGAATGCCGCAATCAAACGTGGGGTTGACCCAGCAGCGTGGACATACGAGAACATCGCGGTTCAGAAGGCATCGATGCGCCGTTATGCATGCTCCTTCGATTGGGATCGAACCTTTAACACCTGCGACCCCGAGTACTACAAATGGAATCAATGGATCTTCCTAAAACTCTATGAGAAGGGTTTGGCTTACCGAAAAGATTCTGCGGTCAACTGGTGTCCAAGTTGTCAGACAGTTCTTGCCAACGAACAGGTTGTCGCCGGACTTTGTGAGCGTTGCGACACTCAGGTGACTAAGAAGAAGTTAAATCAGTGGTACTTCAAGATCACCGACTATGCCGATCGACTCCTGGATGACATGGAGCAGCTAGAAGGAAAGTGGCCTGAGAAAGTTCTGACGATGCAGCGGAATTGGATTGGACGCTCTACTGGCGCCAATGTGCAGTTCGCTATCGAGGGTCGAAGCGAACCGGTAACTATTTATACGACCCGTCCAGATACGCTCTTTGGCGCCACATTCTTCGTTGTTGCTGCCGATAGTGCGCTGGCAGAAGAACTCGCAACCAGAAGTACTCCCGAAGTCGCTTCCAAGTTCGCTCACTATCTTGAGAGCGTTAAATCAGCGAGCGATATCGATCGCTTGGCTACAGATCGCCCTAAAACTGGGCTCTTTTTAGAGCGCTATGCCATCAACCCAGTTAATGGTGAGAAGTTACCGATTTGGGCCAGTGATTATGTATTGGCTGACTATGGGACCGGCGCAATCATGGCGGTGCCAGCACATGACCAACGCGATCTGGATTTCGCACTAGCGATGAAGTTGCCAGTCCGAGTTGTAGTGGAGACCGGCGAGGAAGATCCAACTCTTACCGGAGTTGCCACAAGTGGCGACGGAAACTTAATTAATTCGGGAGCGCTTAATGGTCTAACGAAAGAGAAGGCCATCGCCGCGATCATCAAGCAGTTAGAGAGTGATGGTCTCGGTAAAGCGGCTCGCAACTATCGTCTACGAGATTGGTTGATTTCACGGCAGCGTTATTGGGGAACACCAATTCCTATTGTGCATTGTGCGAAATGCGGAGAGGTGCCTGTTCCCGAGAGTGAACTGCCGGTCAAGCTTCCTCCAGCAGGCTCTCTTGATCTCTCACCAAAAGGAAAATCACCTTTAGGTGCGGCAAGCAATTGGATAAATGTGCCATGTCCTCGCTGTGGTGCAAGCGCGCAGCGAGATGCAGACACGATGGATACCTTCGTTGATTCGTCGTGGTACTTCTTGCGATATGCCAGCCCAAATGAGAGCGCTCGTGCTTTTAATGATGAGGATGTGAAGACCTGGCTTCCAGTCGACCAATATGTGGGGGGCGTAACCCATGCGATCTTGCACCTGCTCTATAGTCGATTTTTCACCAAGGCGCTCCACGACATGGGTCTATTAGATTTCACCGAGCCGTTCACTCGATTGCTCAACCAAGGCATGGTCGTCATGGCTGGATCGGCAATGAGTAAGAGTCGAGGCAACCTCGTACGTCTCTCTGATGAATTAGGAAACCACGGTGTTGATGCAATCCGCTTAACAATGGTCTTTGCCGGGCCACCAGAAGATGATGTTGATTGGGCCGATGTCTCACCTTCGGGATCGGTCAAGTTTCTCTCGCGCGCTTGGCGCTTGGCAGGTGATGTCACATCTCCACCTGGAGTTGATTTTAGTAAGGGAGATAGCGCGCTCCGTCGCGCTACTCATAAGGCTCTTCACGATGGCGCGTTCGCCGTAGAATCTTTTCGATTCAATGTTGCAGTTGCACGAATGATGGAGTTAGTGAATGCAACCCGTAAAGCAATCGATAGCGGTTGCGGACCGGCAGATCCGGCAGTTCGTGAGGCCACAGAAGCAGTTGCAATCATGCTCTCGCTCGTTGCTCCATTCACCGCTGAAGAGATGTGGGAGCGGTTAGGTCACACGCCAAGCGTTGCGTTAGCAGGTTGGCCTACTGTCGATCCAACACTTGTGAAAGCAGAGAGCGTTACGGCCGTGGTGCAGATAAATGGAAAGATCAAAACACGGATTGACATTGACCCGGAGATTACCGATGCGCAATTTGAAGAGTTGGCGCTGGCCGATCCCTCGGTACGCGAGGCTCTGACCGGCAAGAACATCATCAAAGTCATCGCGCGCGCACCAAAGCTTGTGAATATAGTTATTCAGGGATAGTTATAGAGGGGTGAGGCCAATGGCGCGGGTAGCAATAGTTACCGATTCCACCTCTTATATTCCCGCAGACTTAGTGAGGAAACTTGGGATTTTCGTAGTTCCCTTAAATGTGCAATGGAATAACGCCGTCTATGACGAAGCTGATCCAAGCGCTGTTCAAGTGTTAGAGGCGCTCCGTAAGGGAGAACTTGCGACAACTTCGCGCCCGAGTCCAGAGCGATTTGCATACCTCTATCAGAAGTTAGCTCAAGAGGGGGCGATGGAGATTGTGAGCATTCATATCTCTTCATCGATGTCCGGAACAAGTGAAGCAGCATCACTGGCTGCTAAAGATGCATCAATCCCAGTCCATGTACTTGATTCACGAACGGTAGGGATGGCGATGGGGTATGGCGTTATTGCATCTGCGCTAGCAGCAGATGAAGGTATGAGTGGTATCGAGGTAGTAGAAGTTGCGAAACGCCGGATTGCTTCGACAAATATCTTCTTCTCCGTGGCAAAACTTGAGAACCTTCGTCGGAGCGGTCGGATTAGTCGTGGCGCTTCACTGCTGGCTACTGCGCTTGCCATCAAACCAATTCTCACCGTTGAAGATGGCCACGTTGTTGCGCAAGAGCGGGTTCGGACTCAGGCAGGAGCAATTAAGCGATTGGAGGAGATGGCGCTAGAGGCAACAAAGAATCGAGCAGTGGATGTTGCCGTGCATCATCTCGGTGCAGCAGAACTTGCCAATAAGTTTGCTACTGACTTAAGGGGCGTCCTATCGGGGGTTGGCCAGGTGGTAATCACCGAAGTGGGCGCGGTGGTGGGAGCCCATGTCGGTCCGGGAGCCATTGCGGTAGTCATCTCGCCACGAATCTAAGGTGAGTTACCTCTTTATTCACAACTAGCGTGCCTGCGGATCGTTACCTCTGCCTCTCTTTTTTATGCTGTCGCAATGCCACCCCTTGATCCGCAGATTATTGAGCGCATTGCAGAAAGCCCACGAAAATACAGAATCCCTCTTCCCTCACCTGGTCTGCTCGCTAATGCGCAAGTTTCCCTCTCTAGCATCCAGAAGAGAGCGCTGATGTTTCTCGGAATAGTTGCGCTAGCGCTCTCAGTATTGCTGCTTCTCTCGGCACAGGCTCGCCCTGCTGCAGATGTCATTGCAGCGACACCTCAAGCAAATAGCGAACCTTCATCAACAACTGCGCCACTTGTCATAGATGTTCAAGGAGAAGTTGTGAACCCAGGGCTCTATGAGGTTCCGCTTGGCTCGCGGGTGGGAGATGCCATCAAGGCAGCAGGTGG
>VGAL01000019.1 GCA_016870715.1 Actinomycetota bacterium
GTTCCAAGAAAAACTAACCGGTTCAAACTGGTAAATCGAGCGAAGGGAATGAGATGCGACATGTAATCTGGACACAGTGGGATGACTTAGAAGTTCCAGAGGGAATCGTTCGTCGCAGCCCAAGTAATACAGATTTGGAGCGAGATAACTTAGATGACATAACAATCTATGTTCCAACATATGCGGTAGGTAGACCTGCGCTTGAACTCACCCGCCGAATGCCAAATCTCAAGATTCTCCAAATGCCAAATGCTGGGTATGAGGATGCGCTGGAATTCACTCGCCCAGGGATGACGCTATGTAATGGCAAAGGGATTCACGACGCCTCAACTTCGGAATTAGCAGTAGGCCTGGCGATTGCATCGCTTAGGGGTTTTCCTGATTTTGTTCGAAATCAAGATAAAGGAGCATGGGTCCACAAACATCAGCAAACCATTAACGATAAGCGAATCGCGCTCATCGGTTATGGCTCGATTGGTAAAGCCATCGCCAGAATCCTCGCTGGCTTTGATGTGACTGTGGTGCCCTTCTCGCGCTCAGGTAGCGATGGTTCACAGAAGATCTCTGAATTAGATGGGCAATTACCTACCTTTGATATCGTGATTCTCATTCTCCCTCTCAACGATGAGTCACGGAAGATGTTTGATAAACGCCGGTTGGGCCTATTGAAGGATGGCGCGCTTGTAGTCAACGTTGCGCGAGGGGGAATCATCGATACAGATGCCTTGGTCGCAGAGTTGAATTCTGGGCGAATCACCGCCGCTCTCGATGTCACAGACCCAGAACCGCTCCCCGAAAGTCATCCACTCTGGCGCGCTCCTGGTCTTTTGATTTCACCACACGTGGGCGGCAACACTCCAGCTTTCGCCCCGCGCGCCCGTCGATTGATCGAGAGTCAATTACGTCGACTTGCCGCAGGGGAGCGCTTAGAGAATGTGATTGTTCCAGGGGACATCTCTTAACTGCGAGTGGTTACTTGTGCGCCACCACTTTATTGGTGAACTGCCCAATGCCATCGATTCCGGTGACAACAGTCTGACCAGCGCGCAGATACTTCTCGGGCTTAAAGCCCATGCCGACACCTTCAGGGGTTCCGGTGTTGATGATGTCTCCAGGATGAAGTTCCATGAATTGACTGATGTACCAGACGATGTGGTTGATGCCGAAGATCAAATCGCTTGTCGATGAATCTTGGCGCTTCTCACCATCGACTGTGCACCAGACTCGCACGTTATGCGGATCAAATGAGTCTGCGGTGACGACAACCGGTCCACATGGATTGAATGTGGGGAATGATTTTCCTTTTGTCCATTGCCCCGCACGTTCGATTTGCCAGTGGCGTTCGCTGACATCTTGGCTGATGGTGTAACCGGCAATGTATGAAGGCGCTTGTTCAACGCTAGGAATATAGGAAGCCTTCTTTCCGATGACAATTGCAATCTCGACTTCGTAATCAGTTTTTACGCTATTAGGTGGAATGATGATGTCATCGTTTGGACCAATCGCAGTATCGGGCGCTTTGGTAAAGATCACCGGCTCTGGCGGTGGCGTCATCCCTGATTCGGCAGCATGCTTTGCGTAGTTCAGGCCCACACAGATGATGTTGGTGGGGCGCGCTACCGGAGAACCAATTCGGTAATCCGAAACTTTGACCTTGGGTAATGAAGAGAGGTCGGCAGCCCCTACCTTGGCGATAGCCCCTGCTTCGAGTTCGCTCCGGTTCCAGTCAGAGATCAGGTGGTCAACGAAGACCGCCTCACTCTCAGAGACCATCACAGCGGGTTTTTCCTGGCCTTTTGCACCGAGTCGGGCAAACTTCATTGCAGCTCCTTGGATTGTTGTCATTCTCGTCACTCTCTCAGTGTCAGGAATCTTATGGCTTTAGCCCATCCTCCGATAGGTTTAGAGGCGAGTTTTTCGCCACAACGCGCAAAGGGAGAGAGAGCAATGCCAGCACATCATCGGACCGAGCCCACCGGATTACGTAGCCGAGAATGGTTTGGTGCAGAGGGAAAGAATGGCTTTATCCATCGTTCCTGGATGCGCAACCAAGGCTTTGCTCCAGATGTGATGGATGGCCGCCCTGTGATTGGTATTGGCACCACATGGTCGGAGTTCACTCCATGTAATGCGCACCTTCGTCGCGTTGCAGAATCGGTAAAGCGTGGTGTGTGGGAGATGGGTGGCTTCCCGTTGGAATTCGCCGCGATGTCTCTTGGCGAAGTAACGATGCGCCCCACCACAATGCTCTACCGCAACTTGCTTGCGCTGGAGACTGAAGAGCTGATTCGCGCTAACCCTATGGATGGTGTTGTGCTTCTCTCTGGATGCGATAAGACCACACCTGGAATGTTGATGGGCGCAGCGAGCGTTGATATTCCCACCATCATGATGACCGGTGGACCAATGCTCAACGGAAAATTCCGCGGGAAAGATATCGGCTCAGGAACCGATGTGTGGAAATTTGCTGAAGAGGTGCGTGCTGGCACGATGAGCGAAGAAGAATTCACCGAGGCAGAGACATGTATGTCTCGTAGCGCCGGGCATTGTATGACCATGGGAACGGCATCGACGATGGCTTCAGTAACCGAGGCGCTTGGTTTGCAATTACCAGGTAGCGCTGCGATTCCAGCGGTGGACTCTCGTCGTTATGCAACTGCGCAACTTGTCGGTCGCCGTGTCGTCAAGATGGTCGAAGAGGGTCTTACTCTCTCAAAGGTTCTTAATAAGAAGGCCTTTGAGAATGCCATCAAGATTGTGGGTGCAATCGGTGGGTCAACAAATGCAGTCGTCCACCTTCTGGCAATCTCACGACGAATTGGAGTTGATCTAGAGCTCAAAGAGTTTGATACCTTGACAAAAGATCTACCCGTATTGGCCAACTTGATGCCTTCGGGTAAGTATTTGATGGAAGATTTCTACTATGCAGGTGGAATTCCAGCGGTAATGCAGGAGTTAGGTGATCTCATCCATCGTGATCACATCACCGTAACTGGTAAGAGCGTTGCTCAGAACATTGAAGGAGTAAAGAACTGGAATCGCGAGGTAATTACCTCTGTCGCCGAACCATTCCAGAAGCCAGGAGGTGCGACTGCGGTGCTTTATGGATCGCTTGCACCAAATGGAGCGGTAATCAAAGTCTCAGCAGCATCACCACATCTACTCAAGCACCGCGGAAAGGCGCTGGTCTATTCAGCAATTGAAGATTATGTAGAAGATGCAGATCGTGATGATTTCATCGTCGATGAGAATGACATTCTTGTTATCCAAAATGCTGGCCCTAAGGGTTACCCAGGTTTCCCCGAAGTTGCCAATGCCTCAATGCCGAAATCGCTCCTTGCTAAAGGCATCACTGACATGATTCGTATCTCTGATGCGCGCATGAGTGGAACCGCATACGGCACAGTCGTGCTCCACGTCTCTCCTGAAGCAGCAGTGGGCGGGCCATTAGCACTGGTCCAAACTGGGGATGAGATCGAGCTGGATGTTGCTAATCGACGCCTAGATCTTCTCGTTGCTCCTGAAGTACTTGAAGAGCGAAAGAAGAAATGGTCTGCACCAACCTCGCCCGAACCACGTGGGTGGGTCAAGCTCTATTTTGATCATGTGAACCAGGCGCACCATGGTGCCGACCTTGACTTCCTCGTTGGAAGTTCGGGCAACTGGGTTGGCCGACACTCACATTAGTCTGATGAACAATCAGCCAATCTCATCGCGAAACCTCGCGTTGGAATTGGTGCGCGTTACTGAAACTGCTGCAATTGCCGCATCGCGCTGGATTGGCATGGGCGAGAAGAACCCTGCTGACAAAGCGGCTGTCGATGCGATGCGACGGATGATCTCCTCTGTCTCGATGAATGGCGTGGTAGTCATTGGTGAAGGCGAAAAAGATGAAGCACCGATGCTCTTTAATGGCGAGCATGTGGGGGATGGCACCGGACCATCATGTGATGTTGCGGTTGACCCGATTGATGGCACGACGTTAACTGCAAAAGGAATGAATAATGCAATTAGCGTGATCGCTGTTGCACCGCGAAATTCAATGTTTGACCCTTCTGCAGTTTTCTACATGAATAAGTTGGTTGTCGGCCCAGAGGCTGCGGGTGTCATCGATATTAATATGAGCACGGGCGAAAATTTGCGTGCTATCGCAGCTGCAAAGAAAGTGCCAGTAAGTTCCTTAACAGTTGTCACCCTTGATCGTCCGCGCCATGACCAACTCACTGCAGAAATTCGTGAAGCGGGGGCGCGCATCAAATTTATTACTGATGGCGACGTGGCGGGCGCTGTGATGGCGGCGCGTCCTGATACCGGTGTAGATGTGCTCATGGGAATTGGTGGCACGCCTGAAGGAATTATTGCGGCATGCGCTATGAAATGTTTGGGTGGTGAGATTCAAGGAAAGCTACATCCGCGTTCTGATCAAGAACGCGAGGCTGCGGCAAAGGCGGGATTAGAACTTTCCCGAGTGTATTCCACCAATGATTTAGTCTCTGGCGATGATCACTTTTTTGCAGCAACTGGAATCACCGATGGCGAACTGCTCAAAGGGGTGCGATACACGAATGCAGGCATGAGAAGCCAATCAATAGTGATGCGGAGCAAGTCTCGCACTATCCGAATCATCGATACTGAACATCCACTCGAACGAATCAACTAAGGGGCTGGTCATAATGGCAAAACCACATATCGAGCACTTCTTCTCCAAGGAAGCGCCAAACCCCGGGGGAGCCTACTCTCATGGCGTAATTGCAAATGGATTTCTCTATACCTGTGGAATGGGACCGGCTGACCCTGTGACTAACAAAGTTGAAGTCGAGGGAATCGAAGAGCAAACTCGACAAGTCTTGAAAAATTTGCAGGCAATCTTGGCTGAAAATGGCGCAACTCTAGATCAAGTTGTGAAAGTCACTACCCATCTTCAACACGTGAATAGAGATTTTGCTGCATATAACAAGGTCTATCAAGAGTTCTTCACAGCACCATTTCCGGTGCGAACAACCGTTGGCTCAGATCTTGCAAATATTCTCGTTGAAATTGATTTTGTCGTTGCACTATAAATATCCCCAAGAACTAAGGAGCAACTATGAGTGATATCGCAGGGAAGAAAGTTGTCATCACTGGCGCTGGTAGAGGTATTGGACGTGAGATGGCTCTTCGCGCTTGTGCAGATGGTGCGATAGTTGCTCTAATCGAAATTGATCCCAACACGCTTGCTAAAACTTTAAGTGATATTCATGAAAGTGGCGGAAAAGCATATGGATATCAACTTGATTTAGGTGATGAGCATGCAGTCAAGGCCACTTTTAAGAAAATCGCCCAAGATGTTGGCGAAATCGATGCATTGGTGAATAACGCGATGGTTCATGAGGCAGAAGCGCTCCACGAAACTTCACTTGAATCCTGGAATAATTCTTTGAAGATCACGCTTACTGGAGCATTCTTGTGCGTTAAAGAGGTGCTACCGATGTTTATGGCGCGAAAGCGCGGAAATATCATCAATATTGGGACTGTCAATGCAAAGGGCATGTTTGGCAGTGATGCATATTCAGTGGCTAAAGCGGGAGTCCATCAGATGACCCGCTCCATAGCGGTTCGATATGGCGAGTATGGGGTTCGGTGCAACACGGTGGTACCAGGCACAATTGCAACGGAAGCATGGATCGAGCGGGCGAAAATGAATCCTCAAGTCTTCGAGGATCTCAAGCCGTGGTATCCACTCGGTCGAGTAGGAGCACCGAAAGATATAACCGAGATGGTGCTCTTCCTTATCTCCGATCGGGCAGAGTGGATTTCAGGAGCCGAACTTGTCGTTGATGGAGGTTTGCTCGCTGGATATACGCCGATGTTCAACACGATTGAGGGACGTAAGCCTTGAGCACTTTTGTAATCCGTGGCGGTAGCGTCGTCGATGGCAGTGAACGCCCAGCATTTAAGGCGGATATCCAAGTTATCGACGGAGTAATTTCCGCTGTAGGAAACGTTCTCAAGGGAGACGAGCGGGGCAAGGTAATAGATGGTTCAGAACTCACTATTACTCCAGGCTTTATTGATATGCACGCCCACTCAGATCTGGCCGTTATTTCAGATCCGGCTCACCTAGCAAAGGTCACGCAGGGAGTCACGCTCGAGGTTGTTGGACAAGATGGATTGAGTTATACCCCGACCTCGGAAGCGACTCAGCATGAGATTAGAGAGCAACTCTTCGGATGGAATGGTGATCCATCAAATATCGATTGGACCTTTAAGTCCATCGCGGAGTACCTCAATTACGTTGATAGCGGGGCACCGGTAAATGTCGCATTTTTGATTCCTCATGGAAATGTACGGATGCTAGTCAAAGGCAGCGAACCTGGGATTGCTACGGCAGAGGAATTACTCAAGATGCAGGCGATTGTTGAGCAGGGAATGCGTGAAGGAGCGGTAGGGCTCTCGGCTGGACTTACGTATACGCCAGCGATGTATGCCGATGACAATGAATTGATTGCGCTTAACTCTGTTATTGCCAAGTATTCCGGCTACTACGCTCCACATCACCGAAATTATGGGCGTGACTTTCTCAAAGCAGTTAGCGATTGTATTGAGATTTCTTATGCCTCACGTGCTGCGCTACACCTGACTCATTGCCATATGAGTTCACCTCAGTATCACGACAAGACGGAGTTGCTCTTTGACATGCTTTCTGAAGGGGAGCGTCGTGGCGTGGATATCACCCTTGATACCTATCCATATCTTGCGGGAATGACATACCTTCATGCGCTATTACCTTCATGGGTGCAGGCTGGTGGAATTGAAACTATGCGAATGCGTCTTCGTGAACCTGATGTGCGCAAACGGGTAATCCATGAACTTATGGTGACTGGTTCTGATGGTGCACATGGAAACACCCTGAATTTCGAGACGATTGTCATCGCTGGCGTCGACAAGGCAACAGAGTTCGTTGGTATGCGCTTTGATGAAGCAGCAAAACGAGCGGGTAAGGAGCCGGTGGAGTTTTACCTTGACTTCCTCGATGCTGAGAATTACAAAGTATCTGCTGTTCTTCATGGTGGATATGAACCTAATGTGCGAGCCATTATGAAGCACCCGAAACATATGGTAGGTAGCGATGGAATCCTCGTTGGCAACAGACCTCATCCACGCGGATACGGCACATTTGCTCGCTACTTAGGTGTCTACGGTCGAGATGCGCAGGTACTCTCATTTGAAGGTGCGGTAGCGCGGATGACTGGACGGCCCGCACAGAGATTGCGCTTAGTGGATCGCGGCTTGGTGAAAGTTGGTTATCGTGCCGACTTGGTATTACTTCATCGAGAGAGCGTGATTGATCGCTCCACATATGAAGAACCGCGACTTCCGGCAAAAGGTTTTGTCCACGTTTGGATAGACGGAATATCGACGTTGTGGGATGGTGCTCGAACAGATAACCTTCCAGGACGAGCAGTTCGACTGATCGAAAAGAAAGGTATCTAACGAGATGGAAGTTGGCCGCGTAGATGGAAATCGCCCATGGGCTCCAATTGTTGGATACTCACGAGCAGTACGGATGGGAAATCTCATAGAAGTTAGTGGCACTAGCGCAACTACTCGCGATGGCCAGGTCATGTTTCCCCATGATGCCTATGGACAGATGAAATACATTCTCACTGAAATCGAAAAAGCTATTAAAGAATTGGGTGCGACGTTTGAAAATACGATTCGGACTCGAGTATTTCTTACCAACATCGAGGATTGGCCAGGAGTAGCAAAGGCGCATGGTGAGTTCTTCGCCAACATACTTCCTGCTTGCTCCTTTGTTGAAGCTAGTCGTTTGATGCTCCCTGAATTGTGCGTTGAAGTTGAAGCAACTCTCTGGGTCGAATAACGAGTAACGATGGCTGAACATTCAACAGTAATCATCACTGGTGGCGGAAGCGGGATTGGTTTAGCAACAGCAGAACGCTTGCTTGCTGATTGGCCAGCAGTCAAAGTTGTTTCGGCCGACCTCAAAGCGGGTGGCTTTGGTGAGTTAGCTGAAAAATATCCAGGACGCGCCCTCTTCCTAGAGTCGGTCATCACCACTGCTGCTGGGGCGGCAGAGGTGGTCGAAAAGACCCTCGCTTGGGCTGGAGAGATCTCAGGCTTGGTCTGTTGCGCTGGAAATAGCACCAATCACGCCAGCCTAGATATGACGCCAGAGCAGTGGCGTGAGGTTCTTGATGTCCATCTTGATGGCCACTTCTACATGAATCAAGCGGTTGCTCGTTACCTCATCGGTGAAGGTAAGCCAGGCGCCTTTGTGAACTTCTCCTCATTGGCGCATAACTTTGGTTGGCCTCGTCGCCTGCCTTACTCAGTAGCGAAGGCTGGGATAGACGCGATTACCCGAACCTTGGCAGTTGAATGGGCAGAATTTGGTATCCGGATCAATGCAATTGCTCCGGGCTATATCAACACCCCTCTTGTCGTGAATGCGACGAAGAATGGGTACTTAGACCCATCTATTCAGAGCATGCATGCAATGAACCGTTTTGGCGAGCCCGATGAGATTGCTCGCGGCGTCAAATTCCTACTCTCTGATGATGCCAGTTACATCACCGGCGAGATATTGACAATCGATGGCGGTTTTACTCCTAAGCGTATTCCGTGGATCAAGAAGTAATTACGCTCTTAATCCACTCTAAGTCTCGCGGTCGCATCGCATCTAGAAGATAGAAATCAATGTCGTGTACTGAGCTATCGTGCAGCGCCTTTACTTTGGCGCCTAGTTTTTCTTTCGAATCATTATCAGGATATGTTGGGCGCAAAATCGCGGTAATCTCACTAGAGATTTCTGAGCGGTAATGGCTAGCCAGAGCGCCCACCTCCTCGGCGCTGGCTCGATAAATTAACGGCTCGTAGATATCAACCGCTTTATCTATGAGCGTGTTATCAATCCCAACTTGCCAACTTTTTGCCAGGGGCGCGTTCACTGAAGTGGGAATAAGTGGTGCCTGATCGATAAATTTGGTGCGCACTCCATGCGCTGCCGTAACTGCTTTGACCTCACGATAGCGCTGGGCGACTGTCTCTTCCCGAGATGTGAGGTATCCGAGAATCTCCTCTCCAGCAATAGATGCCAGATTCTCTTTTGTCAGATTTACTCCAAGCCACTCATCGTCTTCATCGAGAAATGGTCTGAGTAATTGTGCAACTCGCTCTTTGAGCGCCGCTCCATCGCCCACAAAATTTGCGATGCAAGCAGCGCAGAAACAGAGGGAGAGGAGAAACCCGGTGATCTCGCTCATTTCAAGGAAGAATCGCTCATGGTGCTCCCCATGATGGGCCCCGTGAAAATGGAGTGATTCAATGGCTAGTGCGGTGATACCCCTGCTTGCCAAGTCGTCACTCAGCCCTGAGATATATCCAGCAATTTCGGGGCTACTCGGACAGAGTTCAGAGAGAAAGTGGTTTCCAAAACAGTTTGTCACGGTGAGCTTGGGATATTGAAAGCCGATGGCAGAGTTATGCATGAAGACCGCCCATGCATTGACTTCGAAGCCTCGAGCGTTCGCTACATCAATAACATCATCAAGCATCCGATTATCAATTAGGCAATCTTTAGGATCCGGCTCCACAGCCTGAGCAGGATATTTATCTCGATTAGGCGCGTAGTAATGAAAGCCATCGACGAGATATTCCAACGCCGGCCCTTGGCGAAGGAGAAAATCCCGGCTGGCATGGTAGTTAAGGGCGAGATTAATTCCGGTAAATCCATAACTTTGCAGTTCGGGAATTACTTGGGCAGCGCTCTGACGGAAGAAGGTGTAGGGGAAGGTGAAGGCGTTGTGACGCCCCATTGCTACTTCACGCTACCGGCAGTAAGACCACTGACGAGATATTTCTCGATGAAGATAAAGAGGACGACAACGGGGATGATGGCAATTAAGGAGCCTGCGAAGAGGTAATTCCACTTCACTTCGTAGTAACCAGTTAGGAGTGAGAGACCAACCGAGAAAGGCTGCTTCGCTGGTTGGCTGGCAAGGGTATAGGCAACTACGAATTCGTTCCAAGCAGCGATGAAGATGAAGATTGCTGTTGTAACGATGCCTGGTAATGCGAGTGGGAGGGCCACTTTTCGGAAGGCCTGGAATCTGGAACAGCCATCGATTTGCGCAGCTTCTTCAATCTCTTTGGGAATGGAGCGAAAGAAGCTGGAGAGGATCCAGACTGCAAAGGCGAGATTAAAGGCAGCATTTACCAGAATCAGGCCAGTGTAAGTATTAATGAGGTTTAGGACTGACATTTCGCGATAGATACCAATAAGCAAAGTGGTAGGCGAGAACATTTGAGTGATGAGCACGACAAGCAAGAAGAGCGTCCGGCCTCGGAAATTATGACGAGCGACGAAATATCCTGCAGGAATCGATGCAATCAATCCAATGAGCATCGTTGCCAGTGCAATGATGATGGTGTTCTTCATATACGTGCCGAATGCAATCTCCTTGAATACGTTTATGAAGTTGCTCCAAATCCATTCTTGCGGCAGATAGGTGGGCGGAATATCAGTAATGTCACCTTTGGGTTTCAAAGCGGTACTAAACATCGTGACATATGGAAAGAGGAAGATAAATGCAGTCGCCAGACCAATGACAGAGAGCACGAAACCTTTGATCCGACGTTTGACGATTGGGGCAGGCACGCTCATGTTTGATCCGCCTCTCGCCATTTAGATAACTTTAAGAAAAGCATGATGAAGATGAAAATTACGAGGAAGTTTCCCACTGCAAGAGATGCTGACTGTCCGATATCTTGATCGCGGAAGGCGATTTTGTAGGCAAAAGTCGTCGTTGTGTCAGTTTCATAGCCAGGTCCACCCGTAGTCATGACCCAAATGATGGGGAAAGAGTTAAAGACATAAACCGCATTGATAACCGCTGCAACGAGGAATGCAGGGCGTAGTAGCGGGAAGATAATGGTCCAATAAGTTTTCCACCCACCCGCACCATCAACTTTGGCCGCTTCGAGCACTTCACCCGGAATCGACTGTAAGCCTGCAAGAAGTACGTAACTAGTGAAGGGGAGGGAGACGAAAATCGCCACAATCAGAAGCATGATAAAAGAGGTCGAAGGATTACCAAGAAGATCGACATCTTCCTTGATAATGCCCAAATCTTTGAGAATTAAATTCATCATGCCGTAGTAGGGATCGAGGATCCATTTAAATGAGGTCGCAGTAATGACAAGAGATGCAGCCCACGGAATAATGATGGAGTAGCGGAGGAATTTCTGCCCTCGGAATTTAGCATTCATTAATTGAGCAAGTGGCAATGAGATAGCAAGGGTCATGCCGACCACGACAACTAACCAGATGATGGTCCTTCGCAATACTGGAGGCAAATCAAAATTGGCAGCCAACATTCGATAGTTCTCAAGGCCTGCCCAACCTTCGATAAGTCCTGAGATGTCGATAGTTCTAAAAGACATGAGGAAGAGTTCGAGCGTTGGCCAGAGTACAAAGCCAACGATGAGGAAGATCGTTCCACTCAGCCAAGGAAGGGCTTTACGAGCCGGCTCCTTCTTCACTGTTGCGGCGACCACATGGGCTCCTTCATCAATTCTTATCTATTACGGAGTGACTATAGTGAAAGGCAAGACCTCGAATCTCGAGGCCCTGCCTTTCCACCTTTACAACAGGTAAGTAACTAGTAGTTACTTAACTTTCTTATGTGCGGCATCGCACTTTGCCTGGATCTGCTGAAGCGCTTTTCCAGTGTTTGACATCGCGTTACCCATGTAGGTCACGATTGATGCCTTACATGCCTGCCATGAACCAACGGTTCCTGGGTAGAAGATCGCCTTTGGAAGAAGCTTGATGTAAGGCCCGATGATTGGGTCTTCTTCAGCAAGCTTTCCAGCGCTCTTAGTAGCAGGGATAAATCCACCAGCAGCCTTCAAGAAGCCTTGGTAGTTCGTAGGCTCGAAGATGAAGGTGAGGAACTTCTGGATTTCCTTCTGCTTTCCACCAGCCTTGTAACCCTTGAAGTAATCCTGGACACCAACGGTGATGTCAGTCTTACCCTTTGCAGCTGGGAATGCTCCCGCTGCCCAGTCGATGTTCTCGCCACCATTCTTGGATAGCCAATCTGGTAGGAAGACGCCGCCATCAACCATTGCTACCTTGCCCTTAGCAAAGAGCGCCCAGCAGCCATCGGTACGGTTGGTCTTACCTGGGTTTGGTTGAGTCAACTTCTGGTCAACAAGGGTCTTGAGGAAATCAAGAGCGCCCTTGAACTCTTTGTTATTCAAGGTGTACTTGTTGGTCTTCTCGTTGAAGAGACGACCACCATTGCCGCCACCCCATGTTGTGAAGATCATCTGTGCTTCTTCAGGACCGAGTGGGAGGCAGTATGGATAGACACTTGGATACTTCTTCTTTACTGCCTTAGCAGCAGCGAGCATGTCATCCCATGTCTTTGGTGCAGCTTTAACGCCAGCACCTGAGATAAGTTGCTTGTTCCAGAAGAAGGCACGTGCTGATGCAAGATCAGGTACTGCATAGGCAGTTCCCTTGTACTTGGAGTTGTCGAGGAATGCAGGGATGATGTCCTTGAGAACAGCTGCGCTTACGATTTGATCTGCACGATAGAGCAGACCTGCTGCAGCCTCACCTGCGAATTCGTCGTTATTGACGATATCTGGTGTTTGACCAGATGCGATCAAAGTCTTGACCTTCTGGCCGATTTCCGGCCATGCGACTACGTCAACCTCAACCTTGATTCCAGGGTTGGCATTCTCGAAGTCTTGAGCAAGACCGTCGTAGTAATCGACCATGTCATCGGTGTAGGCGGCCATAACAAGCTTGAGAGTGACATCTTCAGCTTGTGAAGGCAGAGCCGCTACTGCGAACGTTGCTGCGAAGCTCATCGCTGCAACCGCCGCAATGCGGGTACGGAATTTCTTCATTTACTTTCTCCTAACTCAGTTGGCGCCAAGTGAAATGGAGCTCAAAGTTAAGGCCCTTCCGGAGCCTTATTTGTGCCCCTAGCCCACCATGTTTCTTGGTGATGAATCAAGGCGTTTTGCTCGATTTAATATGTATTTTTTATAACGTTTGGGGTGGGCGAATATCGGAAAAGGTAACCTCGGCGCGACCCTCCGAACTCGAGAAAACGCCCCAAATTCCCTCCTGACGGCGAGGTTTGGGTTATTTGACGGATGGGCTCCGAGGGCGAAAAAGTGCTCCTATGGAGAGAGTAGAGGCAAGCGCGATTGCAGAGGTCTCAGCTCGTCGAGTGACGCTCACGCTGCCGCGCCCAGTGCAACTAGGTGAGTACGTGATTAAGGCGCGGGGCTATTGCGTGACCACGGTCCGTTTAACCGATGGGAGCGTCGGTCATGCATACGGTTTAGATCGCGGCGTGCCGGTTGCTGAATGCGTGAATTCGATTATCGCCCCGCTCTACAAAGAAGTTTTTACCGGAGATCCTGTTACTACTTGGGATGTTATTTATCGTCGAGCGAGCGCTCCACTCTCATCAGGTGCAGCCTTACGCGGATTCTCACTCGTTGATTTGGCAGCGCATGAAGCTGTAGCAAAGAGCGCTGGCAAGACAGTCGCTGCTCTTTTCGGCAAGAGTGAGAAGAAAATCGCGAAATGGGCAGTGATTGGTTATCCACCATCACGCGGACCAGAAGATATTGTCTGGGAGGTAAAGGCGGCTGTAGCTGCAGGTGCGCAAGGGGTAAAACTTCCCGTAGGTATGACCCCTGAACTCACCAGAGAACGGATTATTGCTGCGCTTGAAACCAAACTCTGTCCCGTTTCAACGGATCTAGCATTTTCCTGTCGTACCGCCGAAGATGTGATGAAGATTGTTGGCGGTCTCGACCTTGCATGGGTAGAAGACCCATTTGTCTCAGGGAGTTTGATGGAATTAAAAAAACTCCGCTCACTTCTCAATTCGCCTTTAGCGAGCGGAGATGATGAGACACATCTATATCACCCGCAAGCTTTTGTTGAGACTGGCGCCGTTGACATCTTGCGCATCGATACCACCTGCCAAGGTGGGCTCTCGCGCTTACTTCAACTCAATGAGTATCTCGCCGAGAAGAAGATGCCGGTCTCGTGGCATGTTTATGATGCCTGGCATAGCCAAGTCGCTTCGATTCTCGATGTGGAGAGCGTTTCTATTGAGTATTCCGCCCCAGGAGCAAGCGTGGATGCGCTCGCCGAATTGATTCTTGCTCAATCAAAAGAAGCTACTGAGCGACCAACAACTGGTTGGAAATTCACCCTTCCTGATATGCCCGATACCTTGATGGGAATTGATAGTGATCCCGACTGGAGTGCACTCCAACTGAAGTAGCCCCACTTAGTAAGTGGCGCGACCACCCGAGGTATCAAAACAAAATCCTGTGGTGAATGAGCAGGCCGATGATGCAGCGAAGGAAATCATCTCAGCGACCTCTTCAGCCTCTCCGAGGCGACCCATAGGTATCCGCGAGATCATATATTTGAGGGTCTCTTCGCTGGTACTTGCATTCATTGGTGTCTTAATCACGGCGGGTGCAATGGCATTAATCGTGATGCCTTCGGTTGCAACCTCTTTTGCAACAGCCTTAACAAATCCAATCATCGCCGACTTTGAGAGAACATACGGAGTCATACCTGGATTGCCTTCTTTGCCAGCGATCGATGCAACATGAACGATACGACCATACTTTGCTGCTTTCATGATGGGGAGGGCAGCTTGAGTTAACCAGATAGCGCCAAGCAAATTAATCGAGAGAACCTTTTCAATATCTGCTGCAGTGATCTTCTCCAGAGGGGTATTGGTGGGTCCTACGATTCCGGCGCTATTCACAATCGCATCAAGTCGACCAAATTCTTTCGCGATACTATTTAAAAACTCGGCTACCGCTTGCTGATCTGCGACGTTTACTTCGCGTGCAACGCTCTTTCCGCCAGCACCATTGATTGCAGAGGAGACCTGTTCGGCATTGCCTTTGACGACATCAGAGACGATGACGCTCGCCCCTCGCGATGCCAATAATTCTGCTGCTGCCGCCCCGATTCCAGCGCCACCACCGGCAACGACCACTACCTGACCATCATAAATTCCCATAGCGGGTACCTTACCCGCATTTAGCAATGATTCCTAAGGGCAAGTTCAGGGAGATGAAATATCCTAATATTCCAGGAACAATTCTCGCGTGCCGAACGCGCTTGTTTATCCGACGGTGCAATGCTTGACTTCGAGGTATGGCAAAAAGTGACCGACCCGTCGTTGTAGTGACTGGGAGTGCTGGCGCTCTCGGTTCGGAGATGTGTAAACAATTCCTCGACGAAGGCTACGACGTGGTCGTCTCTGACCTTCGAGTAGAAGCGGCACATGAGGTGGCAAACGCTTTGGATTCCAGTGGTACACATGTATTGAGCGTTGCAATGGATGTCGGTTCCACCCAGTCCGTGGAGGAGGGTATCGCATCGGTCATCGAACGATTTGGTCGTCTAGATGTGCTGGTCAATAATGCCGGAAATTTTCGCCAGGGATTGACCAAGAGTTATACCGATGAGGATTGGCGTTTCATCACTAACGTACATCTTGATGGCGCATTTCGATGCTGCAGAGCGGCATATCCGCATCTGGTGAAATCTCCTTATCCGACAATCATCTCGATTGCATCGATTGCAGGGCGTATTGGGTTGCCTGGTCGACTTTCTTATTCAGTCTCGAAAGCTGGACTAGAGGCGCTCACCCGCACTTTGGCAGTGGAATGGGCGCCTGAGAACATTCGCGTTGTTGCTGTCGCTCCAGGATTTACAAAAACTGCTAATCGAATATTTGTCGATGGCAAAGAGGTGACCTATGAGGCATTTGCTCAGGCTGTCCCGATGAAACGAATGGGTCGACCAGAGGAGCAAGCGGCAGTTGTAGTTTTCCTCGCTTCGAAGAAAGCCTCGTACATTAACGGCCAGACTATTGTCGTCGATGGTGGCGCGACAATCGATTTGCGCGTGTAAGAAAAAATTACCGCAGACGATCAAGAGCGGTGCGAGCTGCTTTGACTGCTTTCTGTTCTGAATCTGGATGCCATAGCGCAGGTTGACAGTACGACTGCGGTAGGAAATCTGGTAGCGCATGCGTGTTAGGCCATTTCCATCCCAGTTTCGGGTAGTCCTGTGCGCGAGGCAAATACATGATGGTGCCGTTTGTATAACCAAGGACGAAAGTATCGGGCCAGGGGGAGTGTGCTCTGATCTCTTCGCCGGTCTCAAAGAAGGCTTCAACATTGAGACCAACGATGGCAATATCCCCAATTCGAAAGGCATGAGCCTCAAAATCACGAGTGGGATTGGATTCGGCTGCACCAGCCACTACCGAATCAGCCCAGAGTTTCATTTTCTTCGCTACGCGAATTTCCCACGTTAAGGCGCCCCGTTTTTCTCGCTCGAGAATCTCGCTCTCCCAATGGTGAGCCAATTGCGCGGCCTCATCTGCAGAGGGAAGTGGTACGAATCCAAAGTGAGCAACTTCATGGCTGGCACCAAGGGTTACCTCAGAGTGCTCGGTACGTTCTCGCCAAGGTTTGAACAAGATGTTTGGCACATTTTGAAGGAGCACTCGATCCTTTTGGTATTTATTTGTGCGCAGGCCAAGTGCTACCCGGACCACCTCTGCACCAAGTGCCGCACCCATTCGGTAGACCTCTTCCAAACAATCCACTTCATAACCAATACCCACCTGTGGGTTGATATTTCCACCACAGCCTTGGAGAAAAAGGACAGTGCCACCGACATTCTTTTCGATGATTTTCCGCGCCGGCCCGGGGAAATCAGCTGAGAGCGTGGGGGATTGGGCGCCGTTGACAACCGGATGACAAGAGAAGCGAAAGAGAATTGCGATTGGATTTCCTTCGAGATCGTCGAAGCGGATTACTCCAACGGAATTATCAATGGGATGGCCGGGAACTTCACCGAGTACATCTTGATCGCCATTCCACTCGCGACGATAGATATTTAAATCACTCTCGCCCCAAGCATGTGCCATTCGAGCTGGACGTAACTGTGCTTGTGCGGTCGTTGCTGCAAGCACTGCCTGTTCAATTACAAAGGCGAAATACTTCTCACTTCGCGAAATATCTTCTTCATCGGCGTTTCCACGGAGCATGGTGGGCAAATCCGCAGCGCTGTGATTGTGGCTCAAGTTGAACATCACATTGACGACTGGGATTTCGAGAGCATCTGCAACCTGGGTTCGAATTTCTAGCGCCTCTTCGGTTCGTGAGTTTCCAAGATCGCATGCGATTAGGCAGAGAGTGACGCCCTTTGATTCCAAAACAATGGCGCCTAAATAGAGATCATCATCGACTTTGGTGATGGGACTTCCAAAGAGGCGCAAACCACCCTTCGACATGCCCAACTCAGGATTAATGGTGAGATTTACCGCTCCCACTCGTAAACCTTGGCCAGCCATCTCGCATCCCTCTATCGAATGATAAATCTAGTTCTTGTTCAGTTTCCTTCGTGCAGCAACACCGAGATCACCCGGAATCGATGCAAGAAGTAGTTTTGTGTAATCCTCGAGAGGATCGTTGAAAATCTCCTCCGTGATACCAGACTCAACGAATACGCCATCCTTCATCACGTAGACGCGTTGGGTGAGGTAGCGGATGACACCAAGATCATGAGAAACCAGGACGATGGAGAGTCCATCGTCAAGGAGGCCGCGGAAAAGATTAAGCAACTGTGCTTGCGCGCTCTGATCGATTGCAGATGTTGGTTCATCGGCAAGTAATACAGTCGGATTTGCAGAGAGTGCACGGGCCACACTTACGCGCTGCCGTTGTCCACCCGAGAGTTGGCGAGGTTTCTTGATGGCATCGAGTTCAGCGATTCCCATCCGGCGAAGAAGTTCAAGCGCGCGGTTCTCAGATTCATCTTTATTCGTTTTATCGTGAATTCGGACCGCTTCCGCAACAGCATTTAATCCTGTTAATTGTGGGTTGAGGCTTCCATAGGGATCCTGAAAGACCATCTGCACCTGTCGTCGCGCCTCGCCGGTGTAAGACTTTGACCCTTTATAGACCGGCTCGCCATTAAAGAAGATTTCACCCTCAGTCGGAGCTTGTAAGCCTGCAAGGACTCGGGCAAGGGTAGATTTTCCACTACCGGATTCACCAACGATTCCAATAGGTTCGCCTGAGCGAAGAGTGAGCGAGCAATTCTTTACTGCTTCAACCTTTGTTGAGCCTGAACCAAAGGTCACGCTGACATTCTTTGCTTCGAGAAGGAATTCAGCCATTAGATTCGCTCCAAGAGTTCGGTGTGGATACATGCGCTCTGATGGGTGCCACTTGCACCAATGAGTTCAGGATGTACGCCAACTTTGCAATCACTTTGGACGATAGAACACCGCTCCGCGAAACGACACCCCAGGTTCCATTCTCCAACAGAAGGTGCATTGCCTTTGATTGTGACCAATTCACTGCCAGGTTTAGCAATATCAATTCGCGAGGAATTGAGAGCGATTGTGTACGGATGACGGGGCTTCTCTAGCTCCTTAACAGAACCGACCTCCACTGTTGCTCCAGCATGCATCACAACAACTCGATCGCAGACCTCATCAATCAATGCGAGATCGTGGGAGATGAGCACGATTGCGGTACCCATCGTGGATCGAATCTCTTTGAGAAGATCCATGATTTGAGATTGCACCGTGACATCAAGTCCGGTTGTTGGCTCATCAGCGATGAGCAGTTTAGGACTAGTAGCCAAGGCACAGGCAATCATCACACGTTGGCGCATACCACCCGAAAGTTGGTATGGATACTGTTTCATCACGGTATCCACGCGTCGGATTTTTACGAGATCCAACAATTCTTTGGAACGAGCCTTGATGTTTTTAGTATCACCAGTGTTGCGAAGCGCCTCCGTTAACTGCGCTTCGATTGTAAGGACTGGGTTTGGTCCAGCGAGAGCGCTTTGCGGAACATATCCAATTGACTTACCACGCAAATTCTTCCACGTTGCATCACTTGCGGTGGCAAGGTTCTGTCCTTCGAAGATGACCTCTCCAGATAATATCTTTCCACCACGGCGCTCTAAAGTGCCGATCATGGTCCGGCAGATCATGGTCTTTCCAGATCCTGATTCACCAACAATTCCCACCATCTCGCCATAGTTGATATCGAAATTGGCTTTATCGACAATAATCAGCGTCGGACGACGTTTGTGTGGAATGCCGATGACCACATCTTTAATCTGAATGAGAGGTTTGTTTGGAGTACTCATCGAGTACCCACCTCTCGCATCCGGCGCGTGAGTCCTTCAGAGATGAAGGCCACCGCGATTCCAGCCCAACAGAGGGCGATTCCAGGGAAGACGGTTGGCCACCAGAAACCCACAGTGAGTAGATCCTTGCCATCACGAATCATTCCACCCCATTCAGCTTGTGGCGGTTTGATGCCCAATCCGAGAAAGGAGAGAGCAGCAATGGCGATGATTACGATGATGAAATCGCTCAACGCATAGGCACG
>VGAL01000020.1 GCA_016870715.1 Actinomycetota bacterium
TGATGCGCTAACCAGGTAATTCCCACTATTAATAAGGCCAAGGTAGAAGCCATAAGTACCAGAGTCTGGCGAGCATTTTTTTCTTCTGGGGTTTTGAAATAAGCAACGCTGTCAGAAATTGCTTCAAGTCCAGTCAATGAAGCACTGCCATTTGCAAATGCTTTTAGGATAAAAACAAGTACGATAAATGAAAGTAATAGTTTTTCATCACCGATTTCTATTAATCCTGGTTGATTCGAATCAAATTTTGGTAGTGATCCATCAAAAAAACGGTAAAGACCAAAGGCAAATACAGTTAACATGGATCCAATAAACAGGTATGACGGTATAACAAAGAATAAGCCGGCATCTTTCACGCCTCGAAGATTTATGTAAGTCAACGTTGAAATTGCTACAAAAATTAAAACTAATCGATAATCAGCAAGCGCTGGGAAAGCGGATGTGATTGCTGCTACTCCCGCAGTGCTTTGGATTGCTACGGTGATTATGTATCCAAAAATTAATTCCACAGCTGCAATCTGAGAGGGAATGACACCTAAATTTTCACGGGCAACTATGTAGGCTCCACCTGTTTTCGTATAAGTGGAAATCACGTTGTTATAAGAGAGAGTTACTAGAAGCAGGATGCAAAGAATGACTGCGACCATTGGAGTCAATAAGGAAAATGCAAGCAGGCCAAAAGCAGGAATCAAAGCGATAAGGATTTGCTCAGTTCCATAGGCAGAAGATGAGATGCAGTCGGATGAGAGGATTCCGTAGGCGTGTCTCTTGGACAGGCGCTGATCGTTCAGGGTATGACGATTGAGCGGTTTTCCAAGTAGTAAACATTTAAGTCGGTAAAGAAGCGGGTCTCGGAGGTGCATTTGTTCGCCCATTACCGAAGGCTTGGGAGCATCGTCTTGCCATGCCCTTGCCACAGATATCGCTCTCTCTCACTCTGCTACCTATATATAGTAGAGAAACTTCCGCGGAGGATAAGAGATTTGAACTCTTGAAGGGTTTCCCCTTACACGCTTTCCAAGCGTGCGCACTCGGCCGCTATGCGAATCCTCCATGCAGTTTTTTAGGCTGCAGGGTCAAAGATACTCGGTCACTATGATTGCTCCTGACCCCCCGCATGGCGATACCGTGCTGAACTCCCCCAGGGCTGGAAGGCAGCAAGGGTAGGTGCGCTCTTTCGGGTGTGCGGGGGGTCCTCACAGTTAGGCTCACCCACATGGTTGACTCCACCTCCGTTGATCAGGGACCGATTGCGCTCTATCGCAAATATCGTCCTGGTCGCTTTAGCGAGGTCATCGGACAAGACCATGTTGTTACTCCACTGACCAATGCCCTCGCCTCAGGCCAGGTCCATCACGCCTATTTATTCTCAGGTCCCCGCGGCTGTGGCAAGACCTCGAGCGCGCGCATCATGGCGCGGAGCCTTAATTGCGAAAAGGGGCCCACACCCGATCCCTGCGGTAGTTGCCAATCCTGTAAAGATCTTGCGCCAATGGGTCCAGGTTCTATCGATGTCATCGAGCTCGATGCCGCAACGCATGGACTTGTTGATGATGCACGTGAACTTCGCGATAAAGCCTTCTTCTCACCCGTTCAGAGCAAATACAAAATCTACATTATCGATGAAGCGCATCAACTTGGTCCAGGCGCCGCAAATGCGCTCCTTAAGGTCGTTGAAGAACCACCACCACATGTGCTTTTCATCTTTGCAACGACAGAACCCGATAAGTTAATTGCAACAATCCGATCGCGTACTCATCACTACCCATTCCGTTTAGTTGCACCTGCGCTTCTTGCAGAGCATCTCACCAAGATTTGCGACTTTGAGAAAGTCACCGTTGCTAAAGGCGTCATACCTATGGTTGTTCGTGCGGGCGGTGGTTCGGTTCGTGATTCACTTTCAGTTCTCGGTCAACTTCTTGCTGGTGCTGGAAAAGATGGCGTGAGTTACGAGATCGCTCTCCAACTTCTTGGTTTTACCGATAATGCGCTTCTTGATGATGTCATCGATGCGCTCGCCGCTCGCGACGCACGCTCGATTTTCACCACTATCGATCGCGTCATTGATTCTGGGCATGATCCGCGTCGCTTTGCACAAGACCTACTCGAGCGAGTTCGTGATCTCATCGTCTTGCATGCAGTAAGTAGCGATGATCAAACGGCGCACTCACTCTTTCGCCAATTACCTGATGACCAATTGGAGCGGATGCGTGCTCAAAGCAGCAGGCTAGGAATTAATGCCCTCACCCATGGCGCTCACGTCATCTCTGAAGGCTTAAATCAGATGCGTGGGGCCACTGCCCCGCGCCTTATCCTCGAATTCACCGCAGCCCGCTTGCTCATCCCGACCACTGGAGATGAGGGGCTATTAGCCCGTATCGAACGTCTTGAGCGAAACAGCGGCATTGCAGTTGCTGCACCGGCTCCTCAATCTGCGCCAGCTCCGGCAGAGCCCCGAAAGCCACCAATAGAACCAGTAGCAGAACCAGTGGCGAAAGCAAAGGTTAAGGAGCCAGAGGTAAAGGCGCCTGCGGCAAAGATTGAGGGCATAGATGTTGTTGGACTCCGTCGGTTGTGGCCAGATGTCATTGAGAATGTCAAAAAGCGTCGACGATTAACCTGGACCTTACTCAGCGCTAGCGCAACTCTTGCCACAGTTGATGATGGTGTGATTACGATTGCGATGATTAATGCGGGCGCTCGAGATTCATTCTTACGTTCAAGTAGCGATGAAATATTACGGGAAGCATTTATTGAGATAGTTGGACTTGATCGAAAGATTGAGATCATCATCGATCCATCAGTCAATCCCACATCAACTCCTGCTAGCGCGCCGATGGAGGAAGTTGTCGGGAATTCGACCGACTTAAATGCGCTCAGCGGTGCGGCGCTCTTAGCAAAAGAGCTTGGCGCAAAAATCATCAGCGAAGCACCAAAAGAGTAGGCGTCATACATGTACGAAGGTGCTATTCAAGATCTCATTGATGAACTCGGCCGACTTCCTGGAGTAGGTCCTAAGAGCGCTCAACGAATTGCCTTTCATATTTTGCAAAGCGAATCAGTAGATATTCAACGTCTCGTCGAATCGATTCGAGAAGTGAAAGAGAAGGTGAAGTTCTGCGAGATCTGTGGCAACGTCTCAGAGGATGTGCAGTGTCGGATCTGCCGTGATCCCAAACGTGAACTCCATGCAATTTGCGTTGTGGAGGAGAGTAAAGATGTGCAGGCTATCGAGAAGACGCGCGAGTTTCGCGGGCGCTATCACGTTCTCGGCGGCGCGATCAGTCCGATCGAAGGGATCGGTCCTGAGAACTTGCGAATCAAAGAGTTGATGACCCGCCTTGCCGATGGCGCAGTAACTGAGGTAATCCTGGCCACCGATCCCAACCTCGAAGGGGAGGCGACTGCCACCTATCTGGCTCGTCTGATCAAACCGTTGGGGCTTACCGTCTCCCGCCTTGCCAGTGGTTTACCGGTCGGGGGCGACCTGGAATTTGCCGATGAGGTGACCCTAGGGCGCGCCTTCGAGGGGAGACGGACGATTCAGTAGTTTTTCTCACTATGTAAGACGGGGTGTGTCTCATATATTGAGATATTTTGGCCAAGGGGTTACTTCCCTGGGAAAGTTCTCCCATGGCCCTGATTGTGCAGAAATTTGGCGGCTCCTCGGTGGCAGATGCTGAGGGGATGAAGCGGGTTGCCGCTCGGATCGTCGCCACCAAGAAGGCGGGCAATGATGTGGTCGTCGTGGTCAGCGCCATGGGCGATACCACCGATGAACTGATCGATTTAGCAAAACAGATCACCCCCATGCCAACCGGGCGTGAGCTCGACATGCTCTTAACCTCTGGTGAGCGAATCTCAATGGCGCTACTTGCGATGGCAATCGGAAATCTTGGCCACGAAGCGCGTTCCTTTACTGGAAGCCAGGCTGGTGTTATCACCGACTCAGTGCACGGTAAAGCGCGAATCATTGATGTCACCCCGGGTCGGATTGTTGATGCACTTAAAGAAGGTGCAATCGCGATTGTCGCAGGTTTCCAAGGAATTAGCCAAGATACAAAAGATGTCACAACACTTGGTCGCGGCGGTTCAGATACAACTGCAGTTGCGCTCGCCGCAGCGCTTGATGCAGATGTTTGTGAGATCTATACCGATGTCGATGGCGTCTTCTCTGCCGATCCACGAGTTGTTCCATCAGCGCGGAAGTTAAAGAGCATTACTTATGAAGAGATGTTGGAGTTAGCAGCAAGTGGTGCAAAAGTTCTCCACCTTCGTTGCGTGGAGTATGCACGTCGTTTTGATTTACCAATCCATGTTCGTTCCTCATTTAGTGGGAATGAAGGAACTTGGGTTGTCAAGGATCGTCCAGAGGGAGATGGCATGGAGCAAGCAATCATTTCGGGAATCGCACATGATCGAAGCGAGGCGAAGATAACTATCGTTGGCGTGCCAGACCGCACTGGAGTTGCTGCGCGCATCTTCCAATCTATTGCAGATGTCGATGTCAACATCGACATGATTGTGCAAAATGTTTCAGCGGCTGCTACTGGATTGACTGATATTTCTTTCACTTTGCCAAAGGCTGAAGGAGAAAAGGCAATTGCCGTTTTAAATAAGATTCAAGGGGAAGTTGGCTTTGCATCGATTCAATACGATGATCAAATCGGAAAACTCTCACTTGTTGGCGCGGGTATGCGTTCACACCCAGGTGTGACGGCGACATTCTTTGCAGCCCTCTCTGATGCAGGGGTCAATATTGAGATGATTTCGACCTCGGAAATCCGTATTTCTATCATCTGCCGCGCTACCGATCTCGATAAGGCAGTTCGCGCCTCTCATACCGCGTTTGAACTTGATTCTGATGCTGCAGAGGCTGTTGTGTACGGCGGTACCGGCCGATGAGTAAACCAACTCTTGCTGTAGTTGGCGCAACGGGTGCAGTTGGCACCGTCATGCTCGACATCTTGAGTACCCGCGAGAATTTGTGGGGGGAGATCCGATTAATTGCCTCTGCCCGCAGCGCTGGAAAGAAATTGATCTGTAGGGGAGAAGAGCTCACCGTTGTCGCTCTAACCCCAGAGGCATTTGATGGCGTAGATGTCGCAATGTTCGATGTGCCAGATGAGGTCTCTGCCGAGTGGGGTCCGATTGCTGCTGCTCGTGGAGCGGTTGTCGTAGATAACTCAGGTGCTTTCCGTATGGATAAGGATGTTCCTCTCGTTGTGCCAGAGGTGAACCCGGGGGATATCAAGAAGCGCACCAAAGGAATCATCTCTAATCCCAATTGCACGACGCTTTCCATGATTGTTGCTGTTGGCGCGCTCCATCGCGAATACACCGTCAAAGAATTGGTTGTTGCCTCCTACCAAGCAGCGTCCGGTGCAGGACAATCTGGAATCGACATCTTGCATGCGCAACTCAAGGAAGTGGCGGGTAAGGATCTCGGTTCGGTTGCTGGCGATGTACGCAAAGCTGTCTCTGATCTTGGTCCATTCTCAGCGCCTCTTGCGATGAATGTGATTCCGTGGGCGGGTTCGCTCAAAGAAGAAGGCTTCACAAGCGAAGAGCTCAAAGTCCGTAATGAATCTCGGAAGATTCTTGGCATCTCTGATCTGCGAGTTTCGGCAACATGTGTCCGTGTCCCGGTCATCACTACGCACTCATTAGCTGTCCATGCCACCTTTGAGAAGCAGGTAACGCGCGATGGCGCGCAGGCGATTTTGAAGAGCGCTCCTGGTGTGAACCTCGTGGATAACCCAGAAAGGAAGGAGTTTCCAACACCTGCAGATGTTGTCGGCACTGACCCAACCTGGGTTGGTCGGGTTCGCGCGAGTATCGATGACCCACATTCATTAGATTTCTTTGTCTGTGGCGACAACTTACGTAAAGGTGCAGCGCTCAATACTGCACAGATTGCTGAATTAATCGCGAAAGAGTTCTAATGAAAGCTTTTCGTGTAGCTGCGTGGCTTCTTTCTCTGTTGCTAGTTAGCTCTACTTTCACTTCTGCCCACGCGGCAGAATCAGAAGTTGATCCTGCGAACTTCAGCATCTCCATCAAGGGATCAAAACAGATTACTCGCACTTCCGGAAAAATTATCATCAACTCAACTGTAAATGAGAAAGGACGTTGGTGCGTCTACCTGTACGTCTTGGATATGAAAGAAGAAGAATTAGAAAAGTTGAAGGAAGATCCAATCAACAACCTAATGAATCATGATGGCTCAGATGTATTTCCAAATGGCGCGAAAATAAATGGATACGAAGTACTCAAGAATATGTGCGATGAAAAGTCACAGAAACCCACCCAAGTTTTCTCGGGCAAGAAAGCGATACCTCAGCAGCTTGGCTTCAAGAAGCCGATGAAAAGTGGTACCTATTCATATGTCGCTGTTCTAGCGTTTTCCAATGATTCCCGTCGGAGTAAGTACTCACCTCCTGGCCGCTTCATGGCAATTAGCGATTTCATAAAAGTGATGGTCAAGCTCTAGGCGGACCTCGATCGATGGGTAATTCTGGAACCCAGAGTAGGGCTGGAATAGATTCCAGTGGCATGGCTCTAGGAAACTCTCTGGTTGAAGGCATGTCAATAGCACCTTATTTCGCTCGACTGAAATCGCAGAATTAACTAATCTCTGTGATCGTATCTATGTAATTAAAAATGGAGAGACTCGACGCGAAGTATCCGAGGTTGACGAAGCAGAATTAATCAAGTTAATTAACGAGTAATAGAAGAAATCGGCACTACAAAGAGAAAGAGGAAAAAATGATCAAAAGAGCGTTCACCATGAAGTTAAAGCCAGGCGGATTAGCAGAGTACAAGCGCCATCATGATGAGATTTGGCCAGAATTAGTAGCTGAAATTGAGCGTCAAGGAATAGCTCAAATAACAATTTTTGAGAATGATCCTGTGCTCTTTCTCTACTCTGAAATTTCAGATCCAGATGCATGGGATCGCCTCTGGCATACTGAAATTCACGATAAGTGGGGCGAGTACATGGCGCCACTCATGGAGTTCAATGCCGATGGAATAGTGGATTCAAGTGAGGTACGCGAGGTATTCAACCTTCGGACTAACGCGGCCAAGAAGTAGCAAAAGAAATGTCAGAACATCAACTCGCTCTAGTCACCGGAGCCAGCAAAGGTCTTGGTCGCCAAATGGCGCTTGGACTTGCAAATGCCGGATACAAAGTTATTGCTGTAGCGCGAAGCAAGTCGGATCTAGATTTACTTGTACAAGAGAATTCTGTTCGAATTTTTCCATATGTGTGCGATGTAAGTGAGAATCGAGATGTTGAAGCTCTTGCAGCAAAAGTAAAGAGCGAGCATGGTGATGTACAGATCTTGGTCAATGCTGCTGGAGTTTTCGGTCCAATAAATCTAATTCACAAGACGGATCCTGACCAGTGGGCAAAAACTATCCTTATTGACACTCTTGCTCCTTACTTCACCACTCGGGCGTTCTTACCTGGAATGTTGGCGAAAAAGTGGGGGCGAGTTATCAACGTCAGTTCAGCTGCAGCGCTCCATCCCCCTGGGGCGCTCAACAGCGCTTATGGCACATCAAAAGTTGCACTCAATCAATTTACAAGGCACCTTGCCGCTGAAATTTCAGGTTCGGGTGTAACAGCAAATGTGATTCATCCAGGTGATGTGAAGACGGAGATGTGGGCTGATATTAAAGAGAAAGCGCTAGCTCTAGGTGATGTCGGTAAGGATTACACCGCTTGGGTTGATTGGGTTGCGCAGACTGGCGGCGATGATCCGAAAAAGGCGATGGAATTGGTCTTGGAGATTGTCTCTCCATCACACAATGGTATTAACGGACGTTTTCTCTGGATTAAGGAACCCTTACAAGCTCCGATTCCGAGTTGGGAAGATCCGGTCGATGCTCGCCCGTGGGGCTAATGCTGCTGAAGACCGCCGCGATCTTCTTGGTTCTAAATGCGAGTTTGCGAGTAAGTAGTAAGATTTCATAAAACCTTGGACATTTTGGAGGAAAATGAAATCGGCACGCAGTAACCCCCGCCAAGAAAAGCGTGAGGCTGCATTCGATTTAATTCTCAGTTCAGCAGTTGACCTAGTTCTTCAGGGCGGTGCCGAAGCCTTGACCATGTCTGCAATCGCAAAGAAAGCGGGGATGTCTCGTCCAGGTTTATATCAATATTTTTCGTCGAAAGAGGATGTTGTTGCAGATTTACTACTAGATGAATTAAAACTTTGGGGTAAGTTTTTAGAGAGAGCAATTGAATCGGATTCTAGCCCCCAATGTCGCATCGAAGGTTGGCTCGAAGGAACAATTGAATATATGCAATCAGGGCATCACCAATTGGTTCGACAGTTAAGTGCAGTCGCATCTCCTGATTTTCGGATTTCCGAGATTCGCAACGCTCATACCCAATTAATGAACCCTCTGCTTCAATCTTTGAATCAACTCGGAATCGCAGATTCAGAGCGAGTCGCTACTCATATTCAAGGAGTGCTCGACACGACTGTGAAGCGGATTGACGCAGGAAATGACTCCATTAACGAGAGTGAGTATGCCCTCTCCCTCGTCAGGGCAATACTCACTCTCTAATTTTTTACGGTTGGATAATAAACGGATAAATGCCAATTCCAGTCTCGTATCTATCATTTCCGGGCACCGTGACTAGTACGACACATTGAGTGCCATCCGTTGCGGATAGTTGATAACCATTTTCTTTGGGAAGAACAGCGCATGTTCCCTTCGTGTTAGTTGGATCTATTGAAACAATGGGCGTGGCTGCAGATGTTGAAGTCACGGTAAAAAGTATTGGAGCAGAAATTCTCAATACTGGGGGCATGCCTGCCGTACGTAGGACTGCTCCGGTTGAGGTAGTTGCGACAACGATATTTTTTTCTTTTGTGGGAGTACTTGCGGCAGGAGTGGGGTTAGAGGTACTCGATGGTGCAGCAGAGTTGGAAGGTTGACTAAGTGGCACATACGCGTTAACAGGTTTGCCTTTTTTTGCAAAGGTCACAGGAATAGCTAGGTCAGAGCTTCGATCATCGCCTCGTAAGTGGTCAGCGCGGGTATACACAGCACATTGCACTTTACGACAATCAATGTTCCCTATCTTTGCCCCCACTCGCAACTTTGCTGTGAACTCTCCTGAATCTGTGAATGGAATTGCAACTCCTACTCCGTAGGCAGGTGGATTCGATGAGATCCAAATCGATGCGCCAGATGTACCCGTTAAATCAGCCCCGCCACCACAGGAACTGGGCTTGGTGCCCTTAGGCACTTGTTTGCACAGTGCTACATAAATTCCTGAATTGGTATCAAAGCCAGCGCCTTTAACCATGATGTCATCACCATTTGGATTTAATAATTTGAATTTAGAAAGTTTCATGGTCGAACCCGTTGGTGATTTTGCGCTTCCTTTAGTGGCTGCACTCGATGACGGTGCACCCACGAAAAGCAATGCGAGAGAAATGAATACCACTGACGAGACTTGAATTTTATTTTTCATCATGAGGCGAAAATAGAAGAAAATTAGGTAAATAGTGGCGACACTGTGTCGATAAATGCTGACACGGTGTCAGATACCAGTTCGCATAAATTCTGAGAGAATCACGTTGTGCCTGTTAAGTACAAAATAATCGCTTCTACTTTGGCAGTGCTATTAACGTTGTCCACGGGAGCATCCGCAACAGCAAATGTGAGTACCATCACCTTAAAAGATTTTCCGGTTCCTCGCTATGGAATTGAAACGAAGCTGATAGGCAAGCCTCGGATTGTCGCTTTAGCCAATGGGAGTATGGAGGTGCTCTACGCCCTGGGCGTAGAGAGATATGTAGTGGGTCGCGACATTGCAAGCAATTTCCAGGCAGTCAAGAGAATTCCAACAGTGACTAATGGTCATGCAATCTCCGCCGAAAAACTTTTGAAATTCAAGCCCACGATCATTCTCGCGGATAAAAATTCAGGCCCAGCAAAAGCTCTTGAAGTGATAAAGAGGAGTGGGGTCAAGGTTGCTGTGATTCCTGAGGCCTATTCCATTCCGATGATGGCATCTAAATATCGGGCAATAATCAAAGCCATAAACTTGGGAGAAAAAAGCGCTCCCGCAGAAAAACTTCTTGCAAGCATTCCCCCTCTGAAGATGGAGACAGCGAGTTCAAATCTACGAGTGGCGTTCTTCTACTTACGGGGGAGTTCATCGATCTACTTGATGGGCGGTAAGGGTTCGGGCGCAGATGGAATAATCGAAGCAGCCGGAGGTTTGGATGTAGGAGCCGAAATGGGTTTGCCAGCTTTTGTGCCCATCACCAGCGAGGCTGTACTTACTGCTGATCCTGCGATTTTACTGGTAATGAAAAAAGGAGTGCAATCGGTAGGAGGCTCAGAAGGCTTGCAAAAACTTCCAGGCATCGCTCAGATTGTGAAGAAACGAGATAGAAAAGTTGTCGCTGTTGATGATTCACTTTTACTCTCTTTTGGACCTCGAACTTCTGACTTGATTGAGAATTTACGTAAAATACTCGAGAGCATAAGCAAGAATATTTAAGATGAAGCGCGTTTTACTCAGTCTAATCGTTGCAAATATTTCACTCTTTTTTATATCTCTATTCTTTGGAAGCTATGACTTGACACCAAAAGAATTGTTTAACTCACTGTACAATATAGATAAGACGGCACAAGAGAATATAGTCCTCTGGCAGATTCGGATTCCTCGGGCATTGATAGCTGTGCTTGCGGGTGCCGGTTTAGCTGTTGCTTCGGGAATATTCCAAAGTACTTTTCGAAATAGATTGGCAGATCCTGGATTCGTGGGAATCGCACCGGCCGCAGCCTTTGGTGGCCTGTTGGCCCTTAATTTCGGATTCATATCTAATGACTATGCCCTTTCACTCTTGTTCGCCCTATTCTTTACATGTATTACGGTTCTAGCGCTTTTCACATTGGAGCGTCATTCACATGTGAGCAATTCGCTGCTGATATTTGGAATAGCCATCAATTCACTTTATACAGCCTTAATAGCTGTTTTTGCGCAGTCATCAAGTAATCCGCAAGCCCGATCTTTTTTATCCTTAAGTATGGGTTCTCTTGCCACTGTAACTTGGCAGGATTTCTATCCAATTGCCGGCGGAGTTTTGCTTGCTATTGCATTTTTGATTTTCAATGCAAAGAGAATTGATCTCCTCTACTTATCGGATTTGGAAATTAGAACTCTTAAGGTGAAGCCTAATAGAATAAAAATCGAAGCGGGAATTGCCGCGGGAGCAATCATCGCATTCGCAACAACTTCGCTAGGAGTAATTTCCTTTATCGGACTGCTGGTCCCAAATATTGTGAAGGCCTGTGGAATCTATTTGCATCGGTACTTGCTACTCCTTTCAGCCTTAGTAGGAGCCTTGCTTCTGCTGCTAGCGGACACGCTTGCAAGGTCTTTAATCGGTAATCTCGAATTGCCTGTGAGTATTTTCTTAGTTGTGATGGGTGTTCCGTTCCTAATCGGATTGCTATTGCGAAAAAAGGAGGTGCAAAGTGGTTAATTCAACTGAAGTCAACGACCTGTCGGTGAGAGTAGGCATTAATTCGGTAATTGAGGAGCTTACTTTCACACTTCCTTCCGGCCAGAATCTCCTCATCACTGGAGCTAATGGCAGTGGAAAGACAACTTTATTGCGAGCTCTCGCAGGAGAAATTACCCCTACAAAAGGATTTATTAGGATCCAAGACCCTATCTACCTGCCTGCAGGTCCGACCAATCCCAGATTTAATAATGTGGATGATTATCTCGCTCTCGTAGGCAGTGAAGCGCGTGTGGAAGGCGATTTTGGTAGAGCAGCACGTACTCGAGTACTGGGAAAACCAATGTCGAAGATCTCTTCAGGAGAATTCAAAGCAATTGCTCTTGCTCGAACACTTTCATTATCGCGTGCCACATATTTGTTGGATGAGCCGTCAATAACTTTAGATTCGCGAACCATAGATTTACTCATTGCTGAGATAAGATATCTCAATAGTCAAGACCGGTCTTTCATAGTTGCAACTAACAATCCAGAAGATTTTGGTGCGTTAACGTGTGAAAAAATCGTGCTTTAAAGCCTTTAACCACGACCAATGTAAGGCATCTTCGTTGCCATGACCGTCATGAATTGCACGTTCGCATCAAGTGGAAGCGAAGCCATGTGCACAACAGCATCAGCAAGGATTTGAGCGTCAATCACAGGCTCAGCTAGTCGAGTGCCATTAGGTTGGAGCGCACCTTCACGTTGGCTCGATGCCATGCTGGTGTCCGCATTGCCAATATCAATCTGACCGCAAGCGATGTTGTATTTACGTCCATCGAGTGATGTTGCACGAGTTAAGCCGGTAATTGCATGTTTTGATGCAGTGTATGGCGCTGAATTAGGACGAGGCATATGAGCCGAGAGCGAGCCGTTATTGATGATTCGCCCACCTTGCGGGCTTTGATCTTTCATCAGCGAGAAGGCTTCTTGAGTGCAATAGAAAGTACCGCCAACATTGATATTAAAGATGTGCTCCCAATCTTCTGCTTCAACATCCTCTAACAAGGCAGCTTTTGGCACTACTCCAGCATTATTAAAGAGTAAATCTAAGCGACCAAAATTTCTTTTTATCAGGGCGAAGGCTTGAGCGACTGAATCTCGATCTCCAACATCGCACTGCACAGCAAGTGCGGCATCGCCAATCTCTTGTGCAACTGCGGTAACGCCAGCAACATCACGACCTAAAAGAGCAACGGTCCAACCTTTAGCAGCGAGTGAGATTGCAGTGACGCGACCAATACCACGATTGGCTCCTGTCACTGCGGCGAATTTGTGATTGCTCATAAGTCCTGCCCCGGTATCTTTCCATCGAGTTCACTCTCGATATGAAGGTGGATTAATTCATCAAATGTACTCTCGCAAGTAAAACCTAGGCTGCGGGCGTGGGTTGCGGGAAAGGCAGGGAAATTCCAGGCATCCACCATCTTTTGCGCGAAGGGGTCTGGTGCACTCTCCTTTATAAAGGAAACAATACGCTCACCAGCGACTCGACGGAGCGCTTCTATTTCTTGCCCGATGGTCGCATGAACACCAGGCATCATCATCGAGCGCCGATCACCTAATAGCTTTTTATCAAGTTGAGCGGCATGGATGAGAAAACCTACGGCAGAACGTGGAGAGGCAAAGATCATGGAGACATCTTTGGAGACCGAGAGTGTGGTTTCTATTCCCGCTAATGGTTCACGAATGATGTTGGAGAAGACTCCAGATGCTGCGGCATTGGGCTTACCTGGTCGAACACAAATAGTTGGCAAACGCAACCCAACACCATCGAGAAATCCCCGACGACTGTAATCATTGAGAAGTAATTCGCCTATTGCCTTTTGCACACCATAACTTGTTCTGGGTTGGAGAATAAATTCATCACCAGCATCTTCAGAAAGTTCAGGATATGGACCGCCATAAACTGCAGCTGTTGATGTGTATACAACTCGCGGACAATATTCTTTCTCTGCACGGATTGCCTCAAAAAGATTTCGTGTTCCATCGAGATTGACCAAATAGCCCTTTTCGAAATTCGACTCCGCTTCACCAGAAACTATTGCTGCTAGATGAAAAATGAATTCCGGCCTATCGCTCACAAGCTCTGTACACTTCTTTGAATCAGTGATATCTGCAATCTCCGAAACTATTGGGAAACTGGCGCCCGTGGGAATGTTTGGTTCGATAAATGCATCAATCAACCGCAGATGAGAGATCCCTCTGCCACCCAAAAGAGGTTGTTTTGCCAGATGCTGGGCGAGCTTTTGGCCGATCATTCCGCCGCCGCCGAGCACCAAAACCTTCACGAGTGAATTCTAGTAGTTAATTCATCTATTTACGAGAGGCTACCTTGCTAGGTACCCTCCGATACATGTTCGAACTCCTTTTGATTCTGATCATCGTTGGCCTGTTATTTCGTAGAAGAGATAAACGGAAAAAAAGTAGAAGTATCGATGCAGAACTTCACAAGATGATTGAAGATGTACGTGAAAGTGAGATCACTGCAACCGAAATTCGCCAATTTCTGCTCGATATCATTAACGACAATAAGCAAGATGTTGAGAAATTCTCGGATGTTCGACTCCGACAGGCGAGTGAGATGATGGAGCGAATCGGACCAGGGGCCTTTTATTGGATGACAGATATCGCAGCGACCCTTGCCGCTGGATACGCAGCTCGGATCAATGGAATTGAGACAAATGTCGATGAAGCAGTGGGAGAATCAGCAACTCCTGAGGCGATTGTTCGGGTCGTCGTTCAGATTTAGGTTGGAATAAGTGTGTTAGCGAAGATCTGCCAGGCGAGCGCAGATTTAGCAACGAGTGAGAGCGTGATGTAAGTACGCTCACCGCGCAGGTATTCGCTCCACTTACCAACTTTCTTATATTGCAACCATTGCACTAGAGCAAACGAGTTGAAGAATAAGAAAATAGTTATAACAATTCCATATACGAAAGCTGGCGCAGAAGTCTCACTCGGGCCGCCAATGGCAAAAACATAAAATATGAGCGCAACCCAGGGGACTGCCCCAGCAATACATCCAAAGATAAAGGGGAGCCAACCTCCATTACCTGGAGTCTCATATTTCTCTTGCAACCATCCAAAGAGAATCATCGCGGCATTTACGCCAAAGATGGAGATAATCGCAGTGATATCTGCGACGCCAGTAACTTGAGCAATCAAGACGATCATCACTGATGAGCTGATGGAGTATTCCACCCAGCGGAAATAATTTCGTTGCTCTGCTAACCCCTTACTATATCGACCAAAAAATTGTGGGCTTGCGACAATGAAGTGCGCTAGCGCGGAGAGTCCAAGAAATACCGCAACAGTGATGCCAATTGGCGTGTTAAATAAGACTACTGGCGGAGCGAAAGTGGTACCTGGCGGACCTGACATATACGTCGCATTAATTGGAAGAGTAAAGTCGTTGCTCAAGGCTAGGACTGCAATCATCTGCACTAGATGAAGAGTTCCTGCGACGATATTGATACGTCGAAGTCCGCCCATGCTTACTGTTTTGGCCATATAAAAAGGGTACTGGTCAATTCCTTTTTCGGAGCCATAAAAGAAGCCCAGCGAGCAAAATAAGTGCTACGACCCCTGAAATGACTTCGTTATTAAGGCCATCATCGCTCTGAGATTCGACTTGCGCATCAGGTGAACTCTCATCGACGGATTGGGCCTCGTCACTCGAGCTTGCCTCCTCGGCAGGTGCGTAAATAAATGGAACTTCTCCCTCGATTGGATGACCATCGGCGCTAACCACTCGGTAGATGATCCGGTATTCACCAGGAAGAACAAAACTATTGACACTTACTTCTGCAGAGATAGTTGCTTTGTCAATCGTGATTTCACTAAGTGAAACATCCTCACTATTACCATCTAACAATGCAATTGTATTTACTTGCTCACCTTCTAGATTTAATAAATTTTCATTGAAAGTCACCGAAATTGTGCTTGGCATAACTTCAAGAGTAGATCCCTCGACTGGATTAGAACTTTTTAGCTCAGCGTGCCCCCAAGAAGTTGGGGCAAAAGTTACAGCGAGAATGAGTCCTGAGATTACAGAAGCAATTTTTCTCATGTTCTATTCCTGATTCTCTTTCCGTGCAGTTGAGAGTACTTCTTTCGCAGCATCAGCATTCATTATAAAGATTATGATTCCAATCACTAAATCTGGAATCACACTTGGATAAATGAGGGTTACCACTCCTGTAGAAATGATTAATACATTTGCAATCGCATCATTGCGCGCTGAATAGTAAGCCGCTTTGACCAATCCACCTTCCTCATTTCTGTGACGAGCAATCAGAAATGCACAGAGGAGATTGATAAAAAGAGCACCTAGACCCACATAGCCCATGCCAGCGCCTTCAGGTATCTCCGGGCTAAGTATTTGATGGAGTGCATTCCATAAGAAGGCAATTCCAGGGACCAGGAGGACTCCGGCAAGGAAGTAGCCAGTGATCTGCCGCTTTCGTAGGGACCACCCAATTGCCAGGGCAATCAAGATATTGATGGAGGCATCTTCAAGGAAATCGACGCTATCGCTAAGCAGGGCAATTGAATTGAAACGTTGCCCGAAGTAGTATTCGACTATGAAATAAGAGAAGTTCAGCGATGCAATTATCAATACTGTGCTGCGAAGGCGCATATCATGAGTATAGATATTGACCTGGGCAAACAACTGGATTGCACTTGCAAATGAGTGGCAATTAGCCATTTATCAGAAATTTGATTATCTTTCCTCCAGGTTGTCGAGCGAAGAAATGAGGCAGTGATGAACGTATTAACCAAACGCCGTGTAATCGATTACTGCCGCATGAATATTTCACGCTGTCGCGCTTAGTTTTTTCCAGCCCTCTTTTATTTTTTGTTTTCCGGATTTTTAAAACAACTACTCCATCTGAAAGGAATTATTATGAAGATTTCTAAGAAAATCTCGGTGGTGTTTGCGGCTCTACCAGTTGCCGCAACATCACTCCTAGCAGTCACTCCGGCTCAAGCGGCTCCAAAGAATCTTGCTCGTGCCGTTGCAACCGCAGATTGGCTTGAAAAGAATATCGATGATCCTAAGGTCCGTGTTTTCGAAGTGTCGACAGAGGTCGGTCTCTACGAAAAGGGCCATATCAAGAACGCGGTGAAGATTAATTGGTATACCGATCTAGTTGATACGGTAAATCGTGACCTTGTCTCTACAAAGAACTTCAACAAACTTCTTCAAACTGCAGGTATCGATAGCGATACCACTGTCGTCTTCTATGGCGATAAGAACAACTGGTTCGCCGCCTGGGGAGCGTGGGTCTTTAACCGTTTCGGAGTTCAAGATGTGCGACTCCTCGATGGTGGACGTGTGAAGTGGGAGAAAGATGGGCGAGCCCTCACAACAGCGGTTCCCACCTTTGGCAAAGGTAACTTCACTGTGAAGAAAATTGATCGCTCTATTCGGGCGACCCTGATTGCTGATGTTCTGCCTGCTGCTAAAGCAGCAGTCAAGGGCAAGGCAGATGTGAAATTGATTGATATCCGCTCAGCTGATGAATACAACGGAAAAGTATTTGCTGCAGCAGGATTCCAGGAATTGGCGATTCGCGCCGGCCATATCCCAGGTGCAATCAATGTGCCATGGGGACAGAACGTTAATGCCGACGGAACTTTCAAGTCAGTTGCTGATTTGAAGAAGCTGTATGCCGATTTGGGAGTCGATGGAAAGAAGAACATCATCACTTACTGCCGCATCGGCGAGCGTTCCTCTCTTACATGGTTCGTATTGAGCGAAATCCTCGGATACAACGTAAAGAATTACGATGGATCCTGGACCGAGTATGGCAATTCTGTTGGGGTTCCTATCGTGAATAACGCGGGAACGATTTGGGGTGCTGCATAATCTCTACCGATATCAAATGGACGCGCGGCGATAGTTTCCGGACTCTCGCCGCCGCGGTCATTCTCGTAGCGCTCCTTGGCCTTGCCTATTTCCTATCAACGAAGGAAGGAGCGAGCACTGCGCCAATCTCATTATTGATAGGAGCGAGCCTAGGTATCGTGCTCGAGCGCGGACGCTTCTGCTTTTACTGCATCTTCCGCGATGGCATAGAAGATAAGAACACCACCGGCATGCTCTCTGTCTTTGCTGCAATCGCTGCTGGTGCAATTGGTTATGCAATTATCTTTGGTCAATTCCTTCCCAACACCACAACAGATCGCCTGCCACCATTAGCGCATATCGGGCCGGTGAGCATTCCGCTGGCAATCGGAGCTTTTCTCTTTGGAATCGGCATGACACTTTCCGGTGCATGTATTAGCGGACATCTCTATCGGATCGGGCAAGGATATTTACGTGCGATTCCTGCGCTGATTGGCACGCTCATTGGCTTTGCCATTGCGTTCTTGGTGTGGAATCCAATCTATTTGAATTTCATCTCTGAATCACCGACTATTTGGATACCTCATCTCTTTGGTTATTCCGGTTCTTTGATTCTCACTCTTGTTGTGGTGACACTTCTTGCAGTAGTCGCAATTAAAAAAGGGATAAATTCTGAACCTATTTCGGGAGAACGTTCAGAGAAGATCACGTTCCGCTCAATTCATCAGAAAGTGATTATCAATCGCTGGAATCCACTTGTAACGGGTGGGTTAGTTGGTGCAATCGGCACTGTTGCTTATCTGCGAGTGGAACCTTTAGGTGTGACTCGTCAGATAAGTACGACTGCGCGCACGATCTCTCTCGATAATGGCGTTGGACCTGAGACTCTTAATGGTTTGGACAAGATGGCTGGATGTATCGCAGTCGTCTCTGAAGCCATCACCAATAATGCGTGGTTAGTTATCGGTTTAGTGGGCGCATCACTAGCGGTAGCAATTGCGGGTAATCGATTTAAATTATCTGCGATTGCGCCAGTGAATGCGACAACCGCGCTAATCGGGGGAGTTTTTCTAGGTTTTGGAGCGATGATCTCACTCGGCTGCACCGTAGGAGTTCTGCTCTCGGGTACTCAAGCCTTTGCGCTCTCCGGATGGCTCTTTTTTGCCTCAGTCTTTCTTGGGGTCTGGACCGGAATCAAATTTAAACTTCATAAGAGTAATTAAATAGCTGCGCACGCATCTTTCCGTGTGGTCGGTAGGTAGCTCGTGGTTGTGCCTTAGGCATGGGCACGCGTAATTTCCATTGCTTAGCAACCTTTAAAAGAATAATTCGTGACTCTGCAATAGCGAAGTATTCGCCAAGACATTTACGAGTTCCAGCGCCAAAGGGAAAGTAAGCCCCTTTCGGTAATGACTTTTCAAACTCGGGGTCGAGCCATCGTTCTGGGATAAATCGATCAGGTTCAGGGAAATACTTGGAATCGCGTTGGGTGACATATTGACTGACCAGAACATGAGCGCCCGCAGGTACATGAACGCCAGCAATCTCACAATCTTTTAGCGCAATTCGTGGCGCAACCCAGACTGGTGGGGCGAGGCGGAGCGCCTCCCAGAGCACCGCCGTGGTGTAGCGAGCATGCTGCTCTAACTCATCGTAAGTGGGAGCGCGGTCAGTAAAGAGCGAATGTAATTCCTCTGCTTCCTTAGCAAGCGCATCGTATGCATCGGGGTTATTCGAGAGGTGAGCAAATGCCCACGAAAGTACATTGGCAGTAGTTTCATGGCCGCTGAGTATCAGAGTGAGCGCTTCATCGCGGATGTGATCCATAGAAATCTGACCACGGAGACTAAGCAAAACACCTAAGAGATCATCATCCGAAGCGCTGGAGGTTTTCGTCAATCGCTTCTTAATGATCTCTTCAGCAATCTCTGCGAGCTCATCAGCGCTCTTCTCGAACCGTTGAAAGTAAGCAATGCGCGAAGAATCGAAACGATCTAAACCAGGAAGCATCGTT
>VGAL01000021.1 GCA_016870715.1 Actinomycetota bacterium
GGCTGGCATCCTGATCGAGCTGCCGGTGATGATGCACGATTGCGCCTCTTGGAGTTTGTTGCTGAGGTGCAAGAGCGATTACCAGCTGCGAGCTTGCGAGATCTCATCAACGAATTTGATGAACGTGAACGGAGCAATGTCGAACCTGAGGTAATTGGTGTGGTTCTGACCTCAATTCACTCGGCGAAAGGTTTGGAGTGGAGCCACGTATTCATTCCGCGACTACGCGAGGGGGTCTTGCCTATCTCGCATGCGCTTGCCTCAGATGAGTTACTCGATGAAGAACGGCGCTTGTTCTATGTTGCCCTTACGCGCGCAAAAGATTCGCTCTCGCTCTCTTTTGCCGGCGGAGACTCATCGCGCTTCTTGAGCCTTCTGCCGACCCTCAATTCTGATTAACTTTAATTCTCATTTACCTCAGATGAAAGCCAGGCTATCGCTCAATCTTCGGGAATAAAGCCAAGTTGTTGTCGGAAACCCAACGCATCCCACGCATCAAATCCTGAGACCACAATCCCATCACGAATGGTGTCGATGCTTACCCCATCAACATCTACGGTGCGACCGGTTGGAGCATGACCGAGAAATTCACCATCGTGCGTTCCGGTAAGGCGCCAGCGCGTTACTACTCGTTCGCCTTCAGCGATGATTTCTTCGACATGAAAATGTAAATCAGAGAAACCAGCGTGCCATTTGCGCCACTGAACCTTGAAACTCTCCCGACCTACGCCAAATTTTGGATCGTTTCCCGCTGCATCCTCAGCAACGAGGCGGTCAATGGCAGCCTCGCTCTTATGATTCCAGATCTCTTCAAAAAACGTTGCTGCAGCAGCCTTATTTGCTGCCTCTACTTCGCCCTTCGCACCGCTCATCGCGCACCCTCCTCAGATATTGATTGAGTTACCTCAACAATATAGAACAAACTAAAACAATCTAGAACAATCTTGATTAATCTTAATCACGACTGATTAATCTGGCTCTGGATTGAACCAGTAATAAATTCTTTGACTATGGCATGGAATGCCTCCGGTTCATCACCACGAATTGAGTGGCTACTATTTTCAAAGATTTTCAAATGCGAACCAGGAATGAGCGCATGGATTTCTTCAGAGAATTCTGGGGCACAAATCCAATCATGTCGTCCAGCAAGGATAAGAGTGGGAGCAGTGATTCTTCCTAACCCGGGTCGCAAATCAAAGGTGCGAAGGAAACCACCTGGAGCGAAGGCGTGATTGAGCGCTTCGGGGGAGAGAATCGTTCGCGCAAGTGACTCCTCATTCTTAGCTCGTTTACTCTCATCAAAAGTTGTCGAGTAGAGTCCCCAAGTTTTGCGGAAGTAATTTCGTAGCGCCTCTTCAGTGGTGAGCTCTCCAGCCCAAAGTTGTCGCGTGATTTCTTTCTCTTCATCGCTTCCACGCTCGGCGACGATTTCTTGCGCTCGTTTATTTAATCCGCTATGCGCTGCTGTGACTATGAGTAGCAATTTTGCGACTGACTTCGGGTAACGAGCGGCATGTGCCATTGCAACCATTCCGCCGTAACTAGTGCCGACGCTGACAATCTTCTCTATCCCAAGATGGATTCTGAGCGCTTCTAGATCTTCAACATTTTCATCGAGGGTGTATTTACTGATATCACCTCTGGCCGAGCGACCTTGTCCGCGATGGTCCCAGTAGACAACTTGTGCATACTCACCCAGTGGATCCATACCAGGACGCATGATGGAATGTTCAGCTCCTGGTCCTCCATGGGATACGAATGCAACCGGTTTCTCGCGCACGCTAGCACCGTCGATTTCCAAGGTGGCCCCATGAACATCGAAGAAGATTTCGGTATCTCGGATCTTGGCCAACATAGTTTTCAAGCCTAATCGCGAGCCTGGGATTTAAAGGGGCTCGGAGCCTTGATTTTTATTGAGTTGCCTCGAGGCGGGGCCAACCCGTACCCTCTTCCTAGCACCTACAGAGGTAGGTACTTTTGAGCGAAAAGGTTGAGTCACTGTGGCACTAGCACTTGCTACCACTACTCGAAGCGCCGGTTGGCGCCCTTCGAGCGACTTTGCACGCTCTTATTCAACCTACGCCACAGGTAATCCAAAGCATTTTGGATCCGGTGGCACCCGGGAGATCGCAGGCTAAGCCTCGAAGCTCTCCGGGGGCCCCGAATCCATCAGGATTCGCGGGCCCTTTCTCTTTTTCTAAAAGAAAAAAGAGAAGACACAGAGCGCGGATGGTCCGTAGCTAGGTGAGCATCATGAGTTGAGGGAAGGTGAAGAGCAATGACGGTTCTATTTCACGAACTGTTGGTTCCAGGTTGGGCAGATACAAAGATTGGCGTTTACGAGCTAACTCGCAATGAGAATTCGGGTTACAAGGAGGATGAGGGTTTTGGACTTCCATGTCACTCAGTTGACCCTGAGCTCTTCTTCTCCGAGTCACAAGAGATGCTCGAGACCGCGAAGGATCTCTGTACCGCATGTCCGATGCGCGCACGCTGTTTAGAGGGTGCGTTATCCAGGCAAGAACCGTGGGGTGTGTGGGGTGGTGAGATTTTCGATAACGGAGTTGTTGTGCAGGCAAAGCGCCAACCCGGTCGCCCACGTACCGCTGCGTAGATCTACAGAGCGAGATAGAGCAAGAGAGAGTTCGTGCTTAACGGAATTAGAGGCGAGCAGAACTTGTAGCAGGAGCGATCTCCGGTAACCAGGAGATCGCTTCAGCTAAGAATTTTCCTTCAGCACCTAATTGGCAAAAGATTCCGGTAGTACCAAGTGTGACCCGATGAATCAACATGTACTCAGGTGGAAGATTGAGTTGGAAACCGATTTTCGCAGTGGGATTACGTGGATCGCCAACGCGTGCGCTCTGCAGACGTAACCAATCGCGGGTGTATTTGAAAGTCTCAGTACGTAGCGGCTCTACCAGTGGCAAGAGGTAATCCAGTACTAGCTGCGGATCAACATCGACCTCGGGAAGTATGAAGCCATCGCGCTTAAAACCTCGGTAGAGCGCCTGCGCATTTCCATCGAGGGCATTCTTTAAGAGGCGCTTGAACGGCTCCGGGAAGCCATTTGGCAATCGATTACATGCACCGAAATCCAGCACTCCCAAGCGACCATCTTCGAGTAAGCGGAAATTTCCGGGATGTGGATCGGCATGGAGCAAACCAACGCGCGTGGGTGCAGTGAAATGGAACCGTGCAAGTTTGATCCCGGCAGCATCGCGCTGCTCCTTCGTTCCTTTACTGATGATTTTTGAGAGTGGAGTTCCCTCTAACCATTCGCTCACAAGCACTTTATCTGATGTTGCGACAACTTTTGGAATCGCAATATCAGGATCGCCGTCGAACTCGGCAGCGCAAAGTCGCTGTGCCTCAGCTTCGTATTTGTAATCCACTTCTTCGATAATGCGTGCCCGCAACTCTTCCAGTAATGGACCCATCTCAAGCCCAGGCATGAAGAGTTGGAAGATCTTTGCAAAACGTTGGATCTGAGTGAGGTCAGAGATGAGCGCCTCTGCGGCCCCTGGGTATTGCACCTTTACAGCAACGTGGCGACCATCTTTCCAAATCGCACGATGCACTTGTCCGATTGATGCAGAGGCAGAGGGTTTGTCATTGAACTCTGCGAAGTAATCTCGCCAATCCTCACCCAATTGCTCTGCCAAGACGCGATGTACCACGCGCGCAGGTAGTGGCGGAGCAGCCTCTTGTAATTTGGTGAGAGTTTCGCGATAAGGCGCCGCAAATTCTTCGGGGAGCGCTGCTTCAAAGACCGAGAGCGCTTGCCCAAACTTCATCGCGCCACCTTTTAACTCGCCAAGAACACGGAAGACTTGTTCGGCAGTTTTGGCTTGCATCTCTTTGGAGACTAAATCGCCAGATTGACCGATCATCTGTCGACCAAAACCAACTGCGCCTCGTCCCATCGCCGAGAGCGGAATCGATGCAATTTTCGCGCTCCGAGCGACGCCACCAGTGGTCAGAGAGTCTCGATCGAGCGCTCCAGGTTTGGTGGAGTTGCTCGATGTGGAGTTACTGGAGGGCTTGGCCATGCCCGTAATTCTTCTGGTTTCTCCTAACCCATGCGAGTTGAAAGCGAGCGCCCCCAATGGCAGGAACACTCGGGGTGGAAGTTCTGTTGAAAGCCTCCGCCACTGTTTTGCGCTGGAAAACGCCTACTTCGCACATCTTCATAAGGGACCGTAAGGGTATGAGCGATCACTTCGTGAGGAATTTCACCTCGCGCGATACGAATAAGCAGTCGCCCTAATAGCGCTGAAGTGAAATAGGCATCTTCGAGTAAGACCCTCTCATCTCGTTGGAGAAAGAGCGCAGTCGCCATCTTCTGCCAATTCTCGTCACGATCACTGAGATGTAATTCAATACAGTGAAAGCATGGCGTTTGCCCAGGGATAACAAATGGTCCTATGTGAGCGCTAGATGCAGTGGCAATGGCGACGACGTGTTCGGTGCCTGCAGCCATCAATTCCGCAAGGAGCTCTGGTTTTGGATAAGCAGTGATTATCATAACTGTGCGCGTATTGAGTTCTGAGCCAATCCTTTGAGGAAAATTTTCACAATTCCTGTTATTAATCAAATCGCGCTTTTGTTCATTGAGTACATCACTTGCAAATCGACCAACATCAGTAAGTCTGAAGTATTGGCCGCGCACATCAGAGAAGTTGATAATCGTGTTCTCCAAAGTTCGCACTGATATTCCATGGTGGAGCAAAAGTGCCGCAAGGGCGATGCCAACCTCGTTGAGGTCGCTAATCAAATATTCAATCGGGAATACTTCACCGTAGGTTTGTTCAATAAGTTCATATTCATCTAATGTTGAGATTATCTCTAAGATGGTGTTGAGATTGATTTCCTCAGTTGATAATTTATTCTTGGAAAGTAAATCATCAACTGAAATCCAATCGTGCAAATCACGAATGATCACTAATGCGTGAGGATGCGAGATGGTCACTTGCTTATCGATGTGACCAATCGATATACCTTTTTCATGTTCGATGATTGCTAGCGAACTTTTCAGACGTATCAGCAGTGATCGGTTCTTATTCGTCAAAGAGTTGATCAAACTCTCCACTTGGGCGATGCGTTCTTCCTTCAAAGTACCCTTCTGCGCGAGCAAGCTCGGGATACCTTTCGAGTAACTCTCTAAAATCTGCGCCATGTCCGGGAACAAGAATATGAATTAGCTCGTGTAGCAATAGATAATCGAGGGCATATCCAGGGGCATCACGGAGTCGATCCGAAATCCGGATCGTTTTATCCTCGATTGTGCACGCGCCCCAAATTCGAGACATTCGTGAAGACCATTCCACCGAGACCGGAATTGCTTTGCCTTCTAAGAATTTCGTGTTGAGAATAAGCGCTCGGTTCAATAATTGATCATTATTTAGCGCGCTCTCATCGTGCAAGATCTTTTTCACCATCTCATCGACAACTTGGTTCGCCTCTCGTTGACTCATTCTTGCTGGGATAGAGACGATTACCTTCTCGCCATTGCGATAAGCCTCAATTGTTTTCTTTCGCCGCGTACTTCTTCGTACCTCGATGATTAGACCGATGTCGCGCCCGTCAGAGGCCATTCGGGGAAAGAGATCACCTTGAATGAGTGGTTGTTCAGCTCTCCTGCTAGCGCGGGCAGCTCCGGCACTTTTGGCCATTCGGCTCAGGGAGCGCGGGCGTGAGCGAGGGCGTGAGCGAGGGTGTGGGGGCGTAGTGGCGGAGGGATCGTTGGACATTTGGGGATTCTCTCGCTCCATGGTCAGAGGTTATCCACTACCTGTGGAAAGTATTTGGAGATTGAGTGGAGGTGAGTTGATGTCGTGTCAGAGCCGAAATTCCCACTTTTCATCCACAAGTAGCTGCTCGCTATACACAATTATCTACAAGTAATCCACAAGATAAATTCTTCTGTAAAGAAATTCAGAGCCAGGTGCTGGCTTGATTCTTTCTCGTACTACCCGTACTTTCCGCTCAGAAGTCCTCGGATAACCGGTCACGTATCTGCAAGGGGAAGGCAGATACGTGAACGTGCGCCCCGAGGGCTTCGCTATTTCAGTAGAGAAAAATGTAGAGAAAAATATTGCGGGCTTAAGAAATTACAGCGCTGATTACTAGGGGGCTGATAATTACAGCGCTGATTATTAAAGGGCAGATAAATCATCTGGTGCGCTTCGCCCAGCTTTGAAACTCTCAGGTGCGCTCAACTCTTCGGTAAGTGGCAACGAGCCAAGGGATTCCCAGAGACCATCTCGATATTCAATCCCATGTAACTCACCTTGCACTCGGAAGAAGTGTGCAGCATCGCGCGCTAGCCGCGGAGAGACTTCAAGGCCAAGGAGTGCGGCGAAGACCTTTTGAAGTGGGCCTTCGGTTGCTCGCCTACGTCGAGACATCTCTCGAAGGGCCTGAATCTGTGGCAATTGTGGCCCTGCCGCTTGCGCGCTGATCTCGTCGATCCACCCCTCGATCAGGGCAATGAGCAGCTCGAGTTTCTTAAGCGCTGCAAGTTGAGTCTCGCTCTCCTCGGGGGCGAAGAGACCATTTTGAATTGCTTCGTTGATTGCTTGCGGATCTCCACTCAATTGCTCAAAGTCGCCTTGCACTTTGGCGATATCAACATGAATGCCAGCAGAGTATGCCCGCACCGATTCGATGATTGCATCTTTTAACCACGAATTGTGCGCAAAGAGTCTGGCTGCAGCTGATTCACGAAGGGCGAGATAATGTAAGACTTCACCAAATGGAACATTTAATCCCTCTGCATACTTAAGCGCATTCTCTGGTATCAAAATTGCGCGCGCCGGTTCTATGAGAGGGATGCCTACATCTCCAGCGCCAGTCACCGAGTGAGCAGCGCTCTTTAGCGCTTCACCAAGTTGGGTGGCGAACATGATTCCACCAATTTTTTTCATCATCTCATTCATCTGCGCGAATATTCCAGCCATCGCCGGTTCAACTTCAGATGAGAGCGCAGAGCCAACTGCATTACCTAGTGAGTGCGAGAGAGGTTCCACTACTGCACACCACGTTTGAACAGAGCCATCTATCCACTCTGAACGTCTCCAGGTTTGACCAGGAAGTTCTGGCGCAGAAAAGAGAACGCTCTGATCGAGCCAGAGATCTGCAACTCGAAGTGCATCTATTGATTGATTAATGAGCTCACGGGCAAGAAGACCGTCATCTCGAAGAGTGGCGAGTTCGCGAACCGTCTCTGGAGATAGCGTGGAGCCATCGCCACCAGAACTAAATGCGCGGCCTAGGCGAGAGAGCATCTCGCCCAATTGGCTAAAGTCAAAGCCACCCATTCCTGCATCCATACCTGATTGTTCGCTCACGCTTTCGCACACCTATCTCTCATAATCACTATAACGCCGCTGAAGTTCCGATTCATTCCCGCCACCCAACAGGGCAGGTCAGCGGCTGACGGAGGCAATGGATACCCTAGGTGCGTGTCCGCATTGGTCTGGTGGTTAATTCCGCTCGTCGCCTGCACCGGCGCCCTGCTCTATGTCTGGTGGTCGATTGCTGCTAAACGTCGCCAGAATACATATAAGAGTATTGCCGAGTACGAGACCTTCCGCTCTGCCTTTACCAAAGAGAATCCTCCGCCCCGAAAAGATAAAAATTGATTAGGAGAGCATCGCGCCTCCAACTCTTCTCGGTAGCAGTTCTTGTGATATTCGCGCTGCTTGCACCCTTGCCATATGTCCTCGTTGAACCGGGAACTCCGAGTGACACACTTGGCAAAGTGAAGGGAAAACCTGTCCTAGAGATTGTCGGAACGAAAGCCCGCCCCATTAAAGTCTTTCCGACAACGGGAAAATTAAATCTTTCGAGTATTTGGGTAACTAGTCCTAGCTCTCATCTGCAGACCTTTGAATTGTTACGAGCATGGATCGATGGTGAACGCTCAGTGCAACCACGGAAAGTTTTCTACCCTAAAAATGTAGATCCCAAGGAAATTATCGATGAAAATGTAGCGGATATGAAGAATTCACAACTTTCTGCTCAACTAGCAGCGCTAAATTATCTTGATATTCCCTACACGCAGAATTTGATTGTCGAGAATTTCACAAAGAATTCTCCGAATAAGACCATCTTGAAAAAAGGCGATCAACTGATCTCTTATTCTGGCGAGAAGATTTACTCTGCCAGCCAGCTGCGAGCGCTGATTATTTCAACAGAATCAAAGACAGTCCAAGCCACAATTCTTCGAGCGAAAAAAGAAGAGGAAATCACCTTGCAGGTACGGGCAAATGCAATCGGTGTTCTTATCTCTGAGGATTACAACTTGCCTTTCTCTATCAAAGTTAATTTGAAGAATATTGGCGGACCCAGTGCCGGTCTGATTTTTTCGCTCGCAGTTATCGAAAAACTTACTAAAGAAGATTTGGTACGTAGTCGAAATATTGCCGGTACTGGAACTATTACGCCTGGTGGGAAGGTTGGGCCAATTGGTGGCATCGAAGAGAAGTTAATTGGCGCAGCTCGCGCCGGTGTCACGCTCTTTCTCGCCCCTGCTGAAAATTGTCCGGATATACGTCATATCCCAAAGGGTCTACAAGTCGTTCCAGTCGAGAACCTCACCGAGGCTATTGCGGCCCTTCGTGAACGTGATCGTGAGCGCCTGCCAATGTGCGGGTAATCCGAATCAACCCCTTTTCGCTGGTAGTGGGCACTGCTTTTCCCAGCAACCTGTAACTTTCCTGAGTTCGCACCCATTCTGGGAACTGAGTAGCCTCACCCCATGACCTTCTCTATGCCTATGCAAAATGGTCCACGAAGCGGACGACGAAGCGCACTGCCACTGACCATCACCGTCCTTGTTGTCCTCGGTGTGATCGCGGTGAGCTTGAGTGGCTTCTATGCCGATTTCCTTTGGTTTCGTTCGGTGGATTATTTAGAGGTATGGCAGACGACCTTCTTCACCCGTTCCGCGCTCTTTCTCATGACAGGTGCACTCACTGCTTTAATCGTTATTGCCAATATCTTGATTGCCTATCGCTCCCGACCAGTATTTGCTCCGCTTAGTATCGAAGCAGATAACTTGGAGCGTTATCGCTCGCAAATCGAACCGATCAAGCGAGTTGCGGTCCTGGGTGGATCGCTAGCAATCTTCTATTTTTCAGGTTCAGCAGGATCACAACTCTGGCGGCCTTGGCTCGTATGGCGCAACGCGACACCTTTCGGCGAGAAGGATCCCCAATTTAATTTAGATATCTCCTTCTTCGCATTCAAATTACCTTTCTATCAAGCTCTCATTGGCTGGTTCATCTCCACGATCATCATCGCGCTTATTGCAGCGGCCGTTGTCCATTACCTTTACGGTGGAATTCGCCCTCAAGGTCCTGGAGATAAAACGACCGTTGCAGCACGAGTACAACTCTCTGTTCTCTTGGGTTTCATAGTTTTGGTGAAAGCAGTTGCCTATTGGTTTGATCGTTATGCCCTTGCGCTAAAAGATGATCGAATCATCACTGGGCTCACCTTCACAGATGTCAATGCAGTCTTGCCAGCAAAAGCAATCCTCGCTGGAATTGCAATTATCTGTTCCCTACTTTTCTTTGCCAACATTTTCCGTAAGTCATGGCAACTTCCTGGAGCGGGTGTAGTTCTACTTGCAGTCAGTTCACTAGTCATCTCAGGTCTATATCCTGCTGCAATTCAGCAATTCCAAGTAAAGCCGAGCGAATCGACAAAGGAAGCTCCATTCATCGAGCGCAACATCAAAGCAACGCGCGCAGCATATGGAATTGATAAGACTGAAATCGTCGAGTACTCCGCAACTGTCAATACTGAAGCTGGGCAGCTCGCAAAAGATGCCGTCACCATCAACAACATTCGCTTGATGGATCCCAATGTCATTTCGGCAACTTTCCGCCAACTCCAGCAGATCAAGCCGTACTACACCTTCCCTGAATCACTAGATGTCGATCGTTATCTGATCAATGGGCAGGTTCGAGATGCAGTAGTTGCGGTTCGTGAGTTGAACATTGAGGGAAATCCCAACCGAAACTGGATCAACGACCATCTCGTTTATACCCATGGATTTGGCTTTGTAGGAGCCTTCGGAAATACCCGTGATGCCGACGGAAAGCCAAACTTCTTCTTACGTGATATTCCACCCACTAAGACACTTGGTGATTTCCAGCCTCGAATCTATTTCGGTGAGAATGTTCCGGATTATTCGATTATTGGCGGCAAGAACTCTGATTCACCAGTCGAGTTCGACTATCCCGATGATGCATCGCCAAATGGTGCGAAGACCTACACCTATACCGGCAAAGGTGGCGTTCCCATGGGGAACCTCTTTGCTCGCGCGGTTTTTGCAATCAAATATCAAGAGCAACGGATTTTACTTTCGAGCTTGATTAACTCAGAGTCTAAGATTTTATTTGAGCGTAACCCTCGCAATCGCGTTGCCAAGGTTGCTCCTTGGCTTACTCTCGATGGCGATCCTTATCCAACGGTTGTAGGAGATCGGGTCCTTTGGGTGATTGATGGATACACCACGAGCTCTGGCTATCCCTACTCTCGTAAAGTCAACCTCTCTGCCTCTACCGCAGCTGCATTGACCGCTAATTCAAATGCAATCACTGCACAGCGAAATGCATCTATTAATTACATTCGAAACTCAGTCAAGGCAACAGTTGATGCATACGATGGAACGGTAACTCTTTACAAGTGGGATGATAAAGATCCAGTCCTTTCGACATGGTCAAAGGCATTCCCGGGAACTCTGAAAGAGAAGAGTGCAATCTCTAAGGAGCTAATGCTCCATCTTCGTTACCCTGAGGATATCTTCCGCGTACAACGCGAAATCCTAAGTTCATATCACGTCCAAAATGCCAACGCATTCTATGGCGGTCAAGATTTCTGGAGAGTTCCGCGCGATCCATCAACCTTTGGTGGAAACGCTAGTGCGCAGCCTCCTTACTACCTCACGTTAAAGATGCCCGGGGATGAGAAAGAGGCGTTTTCACTCACCACTCCATTTGTTCCCCGCGGTGGGCGAGAGAACCTTGCTGCATTCGTTGCCGTTACGGCGGACCCAGGTCCAAATTACGGAAAGATCAAAGTTCTACAACTCCAGCGAAGTACTAACATCGCTGGACCTTCTCAAGTCTCCTCAAACTTTGAAGCAAAGCCTGAAGTTGCAACCTCGCTCTCACTCTTGCGTCAAGGTGGAGCAAATGTCGAGTTAGGTAATTTGCTCACCCTTCCGGTGGGTGGAGGATTGCTCTATGTGCAACCGGTCTATGTGCGAGCAACATCGAATACCGCTGCATATCCGCTACTTCAGAAAGTTCTCGTCTCCTTTGGCGATCAGATTGGATTCTCTGACACGCTCAAAGGTGCGCTAGATCAAGTCTTTGGTGGTGACTCTGGACAGCGCTCCTCGGGTGTGGTCTCAGGCGATGGCAGCGCTGCAACGACAACTGCAGGGCAGAGCCTTGCCGATGCACTGCAACGCGCTCGACAGGCGCTCTCTGAAGCGCAAGCCGCTCTTACCAAGGGTAACTTCACTGCATATGGCAAAGCACAAGATGCGTTAAAGCAAGCAATTAATGATGCGATTCGCGCACAGAGTCAGAGCGGGAATTAGAACCAGAGCGGGAATTAGAGCCAGTTCTTCTCTATGGAGCAGTTGCGCACGCGATTTGGTTGAGTTGTCGCATCCGCCCTACCATTGGGCTACCGACGCGGGGTGGAGCAGCTCGGTAGCTCGCTGGGCTCATAACCCAGAGGTCGTAGGTTCAAATCCTGCCCCCGCTACTAGTAAGACCAGCTCTTTCTTTGGCTCTGTATTTGGTTATTTGGTTATTTGGCAGAGAAATTCCGTAACCGGAGCGAATTGGTTACCACCAAGAGGCTTGAGAGCGCCATGGCGCCACCGGCATACATGGGATTGAGATTGCCAGTTGCAGCGATGGGAATCCCAATAACGTTGTAGATGAATGCCCAACCGAGATTCTCTTTGATGATGCGTAGCGTCTTACGCGACAGTCGAATCGAATCTACGGCAGCGCTTAATGATGAACGAATTAATGTGATATCCGCGACTGCGATTGCGCTATCAGTTCCAGTTCCCATGGCCATACTCACATCTGCTTGCGCAAGTGCAGCGGCATCATTGACTCCATCGCCAATCATCACCACTCGATGACCTTTGCCCTGGTACTCCTTAACGACATTTACCTTATCTTCAGGTAAGACATGTGCGCGATAGGAAGGTATTCCGGCAACCTGAGCAATATGTGCTGCAGCTCGCTCAGAGTCACCGGTAACGAGAATACTTTCATAGCCAAGGCGAGTGAACTCTTTAATGGCACCGGGTGAATCACTCTTAATTTGATCACCAATCTCGATGAGAGCTCGAGCGCTTCCATCGAGAGAAATCAGGATTGGGGAACGCCCTCGCGCTTTTATTTCTTCAATCTTTGCGAGAATCTCAGGTGTATATCCTGCAGTGCCGTAGGCAATCGCTTCAGGGGAGCCAATCAATCCAAGATAACTCTTCCCTGCAATTTCTACTCTTCCTGCAACACCACGTCCAGAGTGAGATTCGAACTCTGAAATTAGGCCAAACGAGCAATTTTCACCTTTTGCAAGCGAAACGATTCCGCGAGCAATGGGATGTTCACTCTGATTCTCAATCGTCCCAGCTATGGAAAGAAGAAGTGAGCGGTCGATTCCAAAAGTCTCGACTGAAAGTATCTCAATTTTTCCAGAAGTGACCGTACCTGTTTTATCGAGGAGCAGAATCGTGCTTCTCGAGGATTTATCGCTCTGCTCCAGCACTGCAGGGGTACGTAAAATAATCCCTAGTTGCGCTCCTCTTCCAGAGGCGACTAGGAATGCAATAGGGGTAGCAAGACCAAGCGCACATGGGCAGGCGATGACCAATAACGTGATTGCCGGAGCAATCGATTGAGCAACCTCTCCACTAATAATCAACCAAGTCAGAAAAGTTGCGAGGGCGAGCGCGATGATTGTTGGGACGAAAATCGCAGCTATTCGATCGGCCAATCGAGCAATAGGCGCCTTTTCACCCTGTGCCTGCACGACCATCCGGGTTATTCGTGCAAGTTCGGTCTCTGCACCAACCCTCTCGGCGCGCACGATTAGACGTCCATTTATATTGATGGTGGCGCCGATGACGCGCGAGCCAGGTGTCATGTGGATGGGAAGGGATTCACCAGTTATTAGGGAGAGATCTACATCGCTCTCACCTTCAACAACGATCCCGTCGGTCGCGATTGCCTCTCCTGGACGGACCATGAAGAGGTCACCAACGATTAGGTGATCAATAGGGGCGAGAATCTCTTCGCCATTGCGAATTATCGAGACCTCCTTCGCACCAAGCTCCAAGAGCGCGCGTAGCGCAGCCCCGGCACGAATCTTTGATCGAGTCTCCAGGTAGCGCCCAAAGAGGATGAAGAGCATCACCCCTGCAGCAACCTCGACGTAAATCGATCCACTCTCGGTCGCATGGGCGTAACAAGACCAGATAAAGGCCGAGAGAGTTCCAATGGAAATCAAGGTGTCCATATTTGCATGGCGCAGCGAGCGCAAGCCCACCCGGTGGATTGGCCATCCTGCGATAAAGACAACGGGCAGGCTCAATCCAATCGCCAACCATCCCCATGGTTCACTTATAGGGCGGAGAATGTTAAGCGAATCGAGAATCGAGTAAATCGCCTCATTGATCTGCGAATGAAGTGACATCACCATCGAAATCACAATGGTCGGAATTGCAAAGATGAGGGCAACTACCAATCGCCACCCAAGTGCCGGTGTCTCTAGGAATTGATTATTGCTTGCGCTGAGCAACTCGGCTTTATATCCGACGCTAGAGACCGCTCCCAATAGATCTGCAATCTCGACGCTCTCAGGAGCAATCACATGTGCGCTTTCCGTCGCAAAATTAACTGTCGCACTTACCCCAGGCATCTTGTTTAGCGAGCCTTCGATTGAGGCGACGCACGAACTGCAGGTCATCCCACTTAATTTGAGATCTATCTCGCGTACATCCACGTTAGTAGATTAGCCCTAAGTAAATTAGAGGGCGAAATACCGGAGAATCTCCTCGTGGAGCGCACCGTTACTACTAATTCCATTAGCTCCATTGGGGCCATCAACACCGGCAAAATCAGTGAACCGACCGCCAGCCTCCTGCAGGATGATCGCTAAGGGCGCCATATCCCAGAGAGCAAGTTTTGGCTCGAGCGCACAGTCGACAGCGCCTTCTGCTACGAGCATGTGCGACCAAAAATCACCATAACCTCGCGTTCGCCAGACCTTCTCGGCAAGGCGGAGTAATCCTGGATGGAGATCTCCCCAACCATCATTGCGTTTACCAGTCGTTGGTGATGCGAAGGTTGAGATCGAAAGCGATGCATCTTCCAACTCTCGTACTGCAGAGACGCGTAGTCGGCGCGTCGATGAATTCTCGAGATTATTTACTTGGTCGAGGTTTGCGCTAAAACCATTGACGTGGAGAAAAGCTCCTTCACCTTTACTTGCATACCAGCGACGAAAGAGCGCTGGTGCACTTACTACTCCAACAAGTACTTGATCTACTTCCATTAACGCAATCAAACTTGCCCATACCGGAACACCACGTACGAAATTCTTTGTTCCATCAATCGGATCGATGACCCAATAGCGAGCGCTTCTATCGCCACTACCAAATTCTTCGCCAACAATCTGATCGCCGGGCCTAGCAATCGATAGCACTCTGCGAATCTCTTCTTCGATGGCCTTATCAGCATCGCTTACCGGAGTGAGATCAGGTTTAGTCTCCACGTGAAGATCTACAGATTGGAATCGCGTCATCGAGATTCGGTCAGAGAGATCGGCCAAGTGGAGCGCTAATTCCAGATCGCTCATGGCAACTAGCTGAGCAGGGCTAGCGGGCCGAAATTCACTCACCTGAGAAGGCTACTTGATGGAAGTGAGCGGTCGCGGGCAATTGAGGGCTTTTCGAGTAAGGCAAGAATTTGCTCCGGGCTTTTCGAGCAAGGCAACTATCTGACCAAGGCTTTTTGACGAGGCAAGAATCTCTTCAGGGCTTATCTAACGAGGCAAGAATCTGCTGAAGTACGGCGACTCGACTCAACCGCTCCTGATTATCTTTCGCCCATTCATTGAGCGCACATTCACTTTCATCGTGCGAGCAACTCTTTGGACAGTATTTGGCAATCTCAGCGCAATCTGGAAAAGCAGCAACCACGCCATCTTTTTCAACGTGCGAAAGACCAAATGAGCGAACACCTGGTGTATCAATAATCCAACCACCGCATTCAAGCTCTAACGCCAAAGCGCTTGAAGAGGTATGGCGACCTTTACCCGTAGCTTCATTGACTGCACCAGTTTCTCGAACGCTACTCTTCACAATTTTATTGATTAGTGTGGATTTTCCTACACCAGAGTGTCCGATGAGGACCGTTACCTTCTCTTTAATGAAATCCATGAACTCCTCTGGTTCTCGATCTTTCCGAAGTTCAAAGGTAGGTAACGCCATCGCCTTGTACGTTGCAAGGAATTCCTCTGCCGAAGCGAGGTCACTCTTTGTCATGGCCAGGATGGGAGTAATTCCTTCAGCGAAAGCAGCAACGAGCGCGCGATTGACGAATCCATGTTTTGGTTCAGGGTTGGTAGTTGCTGAGACGATTGCTAGGTAGTCGACATTTGCCACCAAGATTCGCTCACTGCCATCTTCGGCACTTCTTCGTAGGGCATTCTTCCGCTCTGCTATCCGAACAATCCGCGCGAAATCTTCACGCGCTTGGTTAGTCTCAGGAATTCCCACGACTGAAACTAAATCACCTACGACAACTGAACGCCGCCCAAGTTCGCGCGCAGTCACAGCAAAGAATTCTTGACCTTCATCGGTAGCGCAGGTAATGCGTCCTCTATCAACAGTTATCACTCGCGCTGCTACTGCATCGTGAAATTGAGGTCGATCTTTACTCCGTGGTTTAGAAGACCTGCTGGGACGGGTACGAATATCTTCCTCATCGTACTCTCGTCGATTACGCATAATTAAGGTTGCACCTGAATTTGTTCGAGCATCGAACTCCAGAGCGCTGGAAAGTCGGGGAAGGTTTTTGAAGTAGTTGCGATATTTTCGACGAGTATGTCAGAAGTTTTCAAGGCAATCATTGCTGCTGCCGTAGCAAGACGGTGATCTTCATAGGTGTGAAATGTTCCACCATGTAGCCGCGCGGGAGTGATCTCTAATGAATCGCTATGAGCGATCACTTTGCCACCTAGATTATTGAATTCGTTTGCAATCGCTTCGAGTCGATCGGTCTCATGAAGTCTTAAGTGTCCGATACCGCGAAGATGTGAGGGCGAGCTGGCAAGTAACGCGACTGCTGCAATCGAGGGGGTAAGTTCACCCACATCATGGAGATCAATATCAATCCCATGGATTACTCCAGTTCCGGTAAGCGTGAGCTCCTCGCCCTGCGAGTTGCCAATTTTCTTTTTGGTTATCTCTCCACCCATTGCAGAAAAAATTTCACGTAATTGATCGCCAGGTTGAGTTGTGGATTTAGGCCAATCACGAATCGTGACCGAACCTCCAACAATCATCGCAGCGCCCAAGAATGGGGCAGCATTGGAGAGGTCAGGCTCAATTAATGTGCGCACACCTTGGATTGCTCCGGGCGCTACCTGCCATGTACTTTCATCGAGCTTGGTCACTTTCACACCGCGCTCTTTCAACATCGCAATAGTCATCTCAATATGCGGCATCGATGGCAAAGTGGGACCGATATTGGTGATTGTTAACCCATCACGCATTCGTGGAGCAACAAGTAAAAGGCTTGAGAGAAATTGACTCGATTGGCTAGCGTCGATTTTGAGGGAACCGCCAGGTAACTCGCCTCTTCCATGAATAGTAAGAGGTAGCGCATATCTGCGACCGTGATCAATCTCAAGACCTAACTCCTCAAGAGCCTTAATCACAGGTTTTAGCGGGCGCTCGTGAGAGCGGGGGTCGCCATCGAAAGAGATTTCACCGTGAGCCAAGGCTGCCAAGGGTGGAAGAAATCGCATTACCGTCCCTGCATTGCCCACATCGATTGTTGCTGGACCTTTCATAGGACGTGGTGAGATCGAGATTGATTCGGGTTGTTGGTCAACGCCAAGGCCGAGCTCACGAAGAGCGGCAATCATTAAGTCGCTATCTCGTGAGTAGAGCGGTTTGTAGAGCGTCGATGGTGATTCTGCGAGCGCAGCGAGAACTAATGCGCGATTAGTGACAGATTTTGATCCGGGTAGTGAAATCGTTGCGGCAAGTGGAGCGTTCGCATATGGCGCCGACCAGAGTGGAGTCTGTTGTGTCTGTGGAGTCTTGGGCGAGCCACCAGTTGCGCCGCCAGGAGTAGCTCTTCCGGTAGCGCCGCTACGAGTCGCGTTTCCAGTGGTTCCAGTACCGCCAGCAGTTTCAGCAGCGCCAGCATGTGGCGCGACTCGACTCCTGCGATTTTTCGGTGAAGGCATATGGATAAGGGTACCGCCTTAGGCTATGGATATGTGTGGCCGATTTGCTACCTCAAGTAGCCTTGATCAACTTGAGGAAGAGTTCGCTTTGGTAGGGGTACCGCAACGAGAGTTATCTGCCAATTGGAATGTCGCGCCGACTCAAGAGATTTATGTGATTACAGAAGGCCCAAAACTAGAGATCATGCGCTGGGGTTTGATTCCTAGCTGGGCAAAGCCAGATTTTGTAAGTGCTCATACCATCAATGCTCGAAGCGAGAGCGTTCATGAGAAACCTTCATTTAGAAGTGCATTCTCTTCTCGACGGTGTTTCATTCCAGCAGATGGTTATTACGAATGGGCGACCGAACTTGGCAAGTATGAGAGTAAACAACCTTTCTATATTCATCGTAAAGATAAAAAAGCTCTTGCTATGGCAGGTATTTATGAGAATGGAACTGCTGCAATCATCACGAAAGAGGCCACAGGATCTTTTGCGGCGATACATAATCGAATGCCACTTTTTCTACCGGAAGATGATTGGGAGTTTTGGCTCGATTCACGGGTGAAAGATGTGAGTGCACTTCAGGGAGTATTACGTGAGGGACTTTCTCCGGAGGCTGCCGGGCTTATTGCAGATCCGGTCTCGACGCGGGTAAATAAGATTGCCAACAACGGCGCCGAGTTGATTGCCCCGATTGAATTGGGAGAGCAGCAGACTCTGCTGTAAGGGTCTGAGCATTTGCGGGTCTGAGCATTTGCGGGTCTGATCGTTTGAAATTTCAAAGCTGTAAGCGCTCCGGGAATATCTCACCTGACTCAGCGGTTACTCAGAGTATGGCGGTAAAGTGCTCCGTTATGGCAAAGCCTCCGATACCGGCGACAGGGGCAAACTCTGCGCTGCCGGTAGCGCGAGGTGATTTAACAGCACGTTTTGAACGCGATGCGCTCCCATTTCTTGATGCTCTGTATAGCGCCGCGCTCCGGATGACAAAGAACCCCGAGAACGCTGAAGATCTAGTTCAAGAGACCTAT
>VGAL01000022.1 GCA_016870715.1 Actinomycetota bacterium
CTTTAATTGAGCTAAGGCCAATCGGACCTGAATGTAGCGAGGTAAATTCGTTCTTGATTATCTCTATTGGATTACTCTCAATATTTATGGATCTGAGATATGAATTTGTATCACTTACCAAATTAATGGCGCTTTCGCTTCAATGAGCTTAGGCGATGTCCTACCAAGATACTTGTCAATTCATCATCTTTTATTAATCCAATGAGGGCAACAGGATTATCTAGCTCGGCCTTGAGGCTTAACCTTGATTTAGGTATTTTTAGTCTCCCTTTTTTGACTATTTTTATAATCTTCCCAGTAGCCCTACCCCCGCGATGGTGCCATATGACAATAGACCCAATTCTCAGGGATTGTTTTTTCACACTGTCTCTCCTCGCTTGTGGTTTATTGCTAACTGTATCCATTTAGTGGACCGAAAATATTAAGGATAACAGTAAGCCACTAATTCACTTTGGCTGAATATCAGCAACACAAAGTCGAGAGTTATACCAGTTAGGCAAAAAATGACTCCTAATCCCAAAGTGCGCCCGAAGGGACTCGAACCCCCAACCCTCTGATCCGAAGTCAGATGCTCTATCCGTTGAGCTACGGGCGCAAACTTATCTGGACGCAATGGTACCGAGTGTGCGAGATAGCCAGCGCGCCCGAAGGGATTCGAACCCCTAACCTTCTGATCCGTAGTCAGATGCTCTATCCGTTGAGCTACGGGCGCAGTTACTTTTGGAGCGGAGCAGAGCCTACTAGGTGGCCTTGGCCCCTCCCAAACTCAATAATTCTGACCAGGAAACGACCTTGCGTCGTGGACGACCTACTGCCTCGCCAGCCGATAACTCTGCTGCATTTATTGCACTCCACCCATCGTGGGTTACGACTTTTTCACCGCTCAAACTCCCTGAGATATCAACGGCACCTTTGGGAGTAGCGGGCAACTCTGCAATTATCTTTTTCACCACTTCGCTGGAGTCGCTCTTATTCGTTCCAATAACACCCGAAGGACCTCGCTTTGCCCAGCCCACAACGTAGACCCCCTCGCGGACTTTGCCATCGTTATTGGCAATTCGGCCACGCTCATTTGAAACACCCGGGATTTCCAAACCTTCATATCCGATTGCAGAGATCAATAAATCGCAGAGCAACTCGATACTCTCATCGGTAGCAATAACTTTGTCGTCTATCACTTTGTTTACGGAGAACCTCACCTGCTCAACTTTCCCATCCCCGAGTATTTCAAGGGGGGTGAGTAAGAATGCAAGTGAGAGTCTCCGTTCATTGCCTCTATGTTCAGCATGAGCAATTTCTCGCATCGCCTCAAGATTTGAGCGAAGATCCTTCTCGCTCTCCATCCGATTTCCCACACGAGCAATGGCTTCCGTTATCTGTTGGCTATCTATAAAGACATCAGTCTGATCAAGTTTTGGAAGTTCACGTAATTCAGGTGAAGTGAAGGCGGCATGTTCTGGTCCTCGTCGACCAACAATAGTGACATCTCTCATCGAGCTATTGTGGAAAACCTCCAGCGCATGATCGGCTATATCAGTCGAAGACAACTCATGGGACACAAGAGCCAACATGCGCCCGCAATCCATAGCCACATTCCCGGCGCCAATCACGAGTGCATACTTCCCTGTTAGCGACGGATTAACATCGACATAGTCAGGATGTCCGTTATACCAAGGGACAAAATCAGCGGCAGAGATAACGCCTGGGAGATTTTCACCTGGGATTCCCAATTTCTTACCGAGAGAGGTTCCCGTTGCTAGCACTACAACATCATAAAGTTTTTCTAAATCAGAGATATGAACATCACGCCCTAATTCGACATTTCCAAAGTAGCGGTAATTAGGTTCTGCTGCAATCTTCTCAAAAACTTTCGTCACCGTTCGGATTTTTGGATGATCCGGTGCAACACCACTTCGCACTAAACCCCATGGAGTAGGCAAACGATCGAACATATCGATAAGAAAATTCCGTTCGTTATCGCAGGAATTGTTTAGCGCTTGTGCAGTGAAATAACCTGCAGGACCTGCACCAACAATTGCGACGCGATATGTCTTCACTACTTCATAATACTAAAATTATAGAAACGCAAGAGCCGCGACTGCAGCATCGTATCCTTTATCTTCCTTACTTCCAGGAGCGCCAGATCTGGCATGAGCTTGCTCCAGAGTCTCACACATCAACACTCCAAAACCGATTGGCTTCGAGAATTTCAACTGCACATCCATTACTCCTTGGGTGACGCCCTGACATACATAGTCAAAATGTGGAGTCTCACCTCGAAGGACGAGACCAAGAACAATCACTGCGTCCACGCCTCGTTCAAATGCATGTTGTGCTGCGAGGGGAAGTTCAAAGGAACCCGGTACATAGAGCTCGGAAATATCAGAGATTCCCGCCGCAATACAGGCGCGGCGAGCGCCTGACACTAATTCCCCACAAATATCCATGTGCCAAGACGCTGAAATGATGGCGACTTTTGCATTCGGTAACTGAGGAATGGAGATTTGCGGTGCGGCGCCTGCCATTATTAAACCTTTCGTAAGTGACCAAGACGTTCTGCCTTCGTCTGGAGATAACGCTTATTTGATGGATTGACTGTTGTTTCGACAAGTTCAATAGCTACAGTAAATCCAGCCTCAGTTAAGTGTTTGGCTTTCTCCGGATTATTCGTAAGAAGGGTGAATTCCTTGACTCCTAAGGCATTCAAAATATCTGCAGCATCGGCCCACTCACGACCGTCGATGGGCAAACCAAGGGAGAGGTTCGCTTCGACAGTGTCTAGCCCCTGATCTTGTAATTGATATGCCTGGAGTTTCTTGTCGAGACCGATTGCTCGTCCCTCATGATCTCGAAGGTAGACCAGATAGCCACTTCCATGCGCCTTAATTATTTCCCGTGAGATGTCTAGTTGTTCACCACAGTCGCAACGTTGTGAACCTAGAACATCGCCGGTGAAACATTCAGAGTGAATCCGAATCTTGGGATTAATCCCCGAGCCGTATTTGAGAATGACATGTTCCCGATATTTGAGAGCATCAAAAGTTGCTATCTGCCAATCTCCATCGGCTGCGGGCAGTTCGGTCCAATTGAAGGCAAGCGCCTCTGGTGGAGCACTCACGCCACGCTCTTGCATTAGTGCGCTTATTTCGGCGACGGTAATCATGGGGATCTGGTGCGTTTGTGCAAACTCTGTTAACTGCGCGCCACGAGTCATAGAGCCATCGTCATTGACTATTTCGGCGAGCACTGCAAAGGCAGGTGCTTTCACAAGTAGCGAGAGCGCAACCCCTGCTTCGGTATGACCCTTCCGGCCATTGAGTAACTCTCGATGTGCAACGAGCGGGAATATGTGGCCAGGTCTTGAGAATGTGGACGGGCTGGAATTCTCGTCGGCGAGAGCGTGAATTGTCATTGTCCGCTCGATTGCACTTACCCCGGTGGTGATCCCTTCGCGTAAATCGACTGAAACAGTAAATGCGGTCGCGCGTTGATCCTCATTTCGTTCGAGCATGCGCGGTAAATCTAAGCGACGCGCGCTCGATTCGGTCATTGCTACACACAAGATTCCTGTTGTATATCGGACCATAAATGCGCTCTGTTCAGGGGTGATGAGATCAGCGCGCACGATTAAGTCGCCCTCGTTCTCTCGCGATTCATCGTCAGTGACAATGACAAGACCGCCAGAGCGATAGCGTTCTATTGCCTCCAGGAGATTTCCCTCTTTATTCATCGCGCACCGCCTTGCTTATTAATCGCTGTACATATTTGGCGAGTACATCAACTTCGACATTCACACTATCGCCCACGCGTTTGTTGGAGAGATTGGTCTTTGCGAGAGTCTCAGGAATCAGCCAGACAGTTACCGCACTTGTTACATCATTGATCTCTCCGACAGTAAGTGAAACCCCATCGAGTGCAATCGATCCTTGATTAACGATAAATGAAGATAAATGTTGGGGGATTCTCACAATGAATTTCTCCCACTTCTCACCCGGGGTACGTTCAATTACCTCCGCGATCCCATCGACATGTCCCTGCACGATATGGCCACCCATCAGTGAATCAAGTCGCGCCGAGAGTTCAACATTCACTGGGGCACCTGGTGTTAATTGACCAAGATTGGTCACTCGCAAGGTCTGCACCATCACATCAGCAGCAAAACTCTCTTCATTTACTTCGATTGCAGTTAAGCAGACGCCATTGATCGCAATCGAATCACCTTTCGCCACTCGCTCAACGCTTCGTGGAGCACGTATCGTGATAATTGCTGAAGTTTCACCGTGTTGAATGTCAATTACCTCACCACGTTCTTGGATCAAGCCGGTAAACATCACTTAACCACCCGTCTGTAATGTGACTTCACGTCAGGACCGATTCGATGGCTGTCGATGCATTCCCATTCCATTGCATTTGAAAGTGAGGCGATACCCAGGTTTTCTACCCACTTCTTTCCGCTTCCGAGGAGCTTTGGTGCCTGATAAATAACTAGTTCATCGATGAGGTTTTGACGGAAGAGAGCAGATAGAAATACGCCACCTGCCTCAACAAGAGCGTGGTTTATCCCTTCTTTGTTGAGCAAATCAATCAATGGAGCGCTCTCGCGCGACTGGATGTGAGTAAACCCCGTCGCTTGTACATCTCGTTCCCCCACTACAAGGCGAAGAGGTGCAGCCGCTCCCTCAACTCGCGGCAAAAGTGATGGGTGATCATTGAGAAAGGTTTCGGTGCTGGTGATGATGGCGCCCATCTGTGAGCGAAGATTTTGCACATCATGTCGCGATTCTTCGCTGGTAATCCATTGCGATGTTCCATCGGATGCCGCGATAAAGCCATCTAGAGTGATTCCAACCTTTGCAGTAATTAATGGTCGGCCATGAGTAATTCGATGTAACCAACCTCGCTGTTCAAATTCAAGGAGTTCACTTTTTTCGTGGACGACATCAATTCCAGATTTTTTTAGCGCTTCCGCTCCACCACGCGCGATCGGATGGGGATCCGAAACTGCATACACAACTCTTTTAATGCCGCTCGCTTTGATTGCATCGACACATGGAGGCGTTGTCCCACTGTGATTGCATGGTTCTAGCGAGAGATAGAGCGTGCCGCCTTGCGCTCGAGTACCTGCAGCTTTCAACGCAACAACCTCTGCATGGTCGTTGGAAACTTTCTTTTTATGAACACCTGCTGCGACAAAGTTGCCGTCACGGTCGTATACCGCTGCCGAGACATTGGGGTTATGCACGCACCAACCTGATGCGGCGCGCGAAAGCGATGCAAGATCATTGAAGATCTCAAGAGTGGACTTCACTTGCTACCCCTTCGCCTAGTAAGAGCGCGTTTTCGGGGTGCAAAAAAGAGAACTAGAGCGAACGCCAGCTTCTACATACAAGCAGCGCTCACTACATTCGTTATCTCTCATCCGGACTTTAACCGTCGGTCTCAGAATTTCACTGAGTCCACCGCCCACTGGCTGTGTGCGGGTCGCAGACTTTAACTGCCGGTTCGGAATTGCACCGACCCCGATAACAGAATGCATTCTAGGGGATGTTTGGCTAACCAACCACGCGAGGGCGGAGACGAGAGGATTTGAACCTCCGAACCATTTTCATGGTTACCTCATTAGCAGTGAGGCGCACTCGACCGGGCTATGCGACGTCTCCAAGTGTTAGGGGTAAGTCTACCCCCTATTAAATACCCAATTTTTTCCGGTCAATGAGGTGTACCGGGTGATACCCATAGGCAGCAATCCAACGCGAACAATCGGTTAGTGCGCCATACCCAGGAATCTCTCTCAGAACTTTTGTGGTCGGATGGAATTTGGCCAGCATCTCTTTCGTTGGATGTGGCGCGGTGGTATCTGGTGCAGTGAAGTTGTAGGTCTCTGATCCAGTCGATTTACCGGCAAGAATTGCGAGGATTCCATGGGCAGCATCGCGCACATCGAGATAGCCCCAGAGAATTTTTGCCGCTACCGTCACTGTCTCCTTATCGCCATCTCGCTGAGCGCTGGCATGCTCTTCGATCGCTTTCATCGTATTGCAGAAAGGAAAGCGCAATCCCACATAAGCAGTCTTCGAGCGATTAGCCCACATATCTGCAGTCCGCTCATTTACCTCTTTGCAGAGTGCATAGCTTTCATAGTGATGCAAGGGCAGTGATTCATCGAACGGTGCAAACTCGGGAGAGGTCCAGGGGCCAGACCACGCAGTGCCGTAAATCGAAAGGCTCGATGCGTAAATCACAACTTTCACGTTGTTGGCAGCGGCTTTAGAAAATACCTTATATGTACACGAGACGTTGTTATCAAAAACTTCAAAATCTTGATCATCGAATGGGCGCGGAATTGATCCCAAATGCACAATCGCATCAACGTTGAAATCAAGTGAATTAACGAAGGCATCATCAGTTAACTCACCTAGTATGAAATTGACTCCCACAGGAATATCGCCACCTTTACGATCAGTAGCAGTTACCTGATGACCTGCTGCAGCGAGGGTCTTCATAACTTCGGTGCCGATGAGCCCTGTGGCTCCTGTGAGGAGAATTTTCATAGCCAGAATCTAGATTATTTTCCGCTTGATGCGTAGTACCTTAAATCTCGCTCTTCGGCGCAACTCTTTAAGCAGAACCGAACCTGCCATCCGTTTTACAGAACGACTACTCGAACCCAGAATCGCCTCGGCCGCGACCGAAAGCGGAATACTTGTCACCGGCTGATTATCTCCAACCGGGATTGCCTCGCTACTTGCCCGCTCCAAATCACCAAGAACCTGGATTCCCAATCCTCGAATCTGGTGGATGGACTTCTCGTTCTCCGCAAAGGCAGCATCTAATGCCCACTCTGGCGTTAGCAATTTTGTCCCTATATCTCCAGGGTAATCTCTATTGGCAAGTCGACTAAACGCGCCCTCGCGGACAAACATCTCATAATCGGCCCATGCGCGCTCCTTTGGAAATCTTTTATTCACTTCGAGCAAAAGCGCTGTCTCTTCAAATGTCAATGAGCGATTTTTTTTAGTGTTCTTGTCAGCCCGAACCAAAATGCGGTCTATCCCTAAAACATCAGCGAACGAGTCATAGAGAAAATTGGGGTTCTTCTCATCTGCCACAATTACCTTGACATTTTCTGCTCCGAAAACCTCAACCCATTTCGATATCACTTCACCATGATGATGACGTTCCCAGAATGAAGGCGTGTAATTCTTATATTCGCTTTCTTTGAAGATTCCAAGTAACCATTGTTCGTAGTCAGCCTTGATCCCATACTTTAAATATTGCTGATATGAGGATGAGAGAAGTTTATGTAAAGGGCGCCAAGTGAAAATCACCGTCTTCTCAGCCTTACCAAAAGCGTTTTTCATCGTATCAATCTCTTCAATCGTCAATTCAGAGAAGAATTCGGAGCTAATGAGAGCCGAATCTTTCGCCTTCTTAACCTGTGTTACCAAATGATTCCACTCCGAAATCGGTGTCTTCTTGCCGCCTTTATCCTTCCAACCCCAAATGCGCTCATGGAGCGCCCACGCTGGACGGTGATGCCCTCCACCACGGGCATAAGGATAAAAAATTCCATTATCTTTAAATATGGTCCGCGATTCCGTGAAAATAGTTTGAAGTCCAGTGGTGCCGGTCTTATGGAAGCCGGGATGAATAAAAACTTTTCTCACCACTACCCAATCACCAACCTATATCCATTGATCACGATGATAGCTATCGAGATCGCAATTCCCAATGGTTTTCTTGGCAACTTACTGACCAGCAACGCAGCCACCGGCGCCATCAAAACACCACCGATAGCAAGCCCTGCAATCACTTCCCAATCCACATCAAGACGACTCAGTTGTAGCGCAAATCCAGCGGTGGCTGACAATGCAACGACAAATTCAGCCGCACTCACCGTGCCAATTACCTTACGTGGCTCGGTCTGAGTACTGACTAATAGCGTTGGGGTGACAACAGGTCCCCAGCCTCCGCCACCTGCTGCATCAACGAAACCTCCAGAAAACCCTAAGAACTTGATGTAGCGCGAGTTAATTTGAGCGTTAGGAAAAAGCGTCCCCTGTCCGAAAAAAATATTTCGAAAGAGCAAAAGAAAACCGAGAATCAGCAAGATTGTCGAGATAAAAACCTTTCCGCGCTCTAAACTCAATGATGCAAGGAATGTCGCACCGGAAAATGCCCCGATACCACCCGGTATAGCCAACCAAAGTAGGATTTTCTTATCGACGTTATCTCGTCTCCAATGTGCAATACCAGAGGCAAGAGTGGTTCCAATCTCAGCAACATGTACTGCTGCCGAGGTAACAACTGCCGATGCGCCTAAAGTGATGAGCAACGTTGAGCTTGTGAGCCCAAAGCCCATTCCGAGCGCACCATCCACTAGCTGCGCAATCGAGCCCACTAATACAAATATTAAAATTGTCATGAGAGCAACCGCAAAACTGCAGCAACATTCGCCGTTAGATCCTCAGTTCCATCAATCACTAACTCGGGATTTACAGGTGGTTCATACTCCTGTCCCACCCCTGTGAGATTGGGTAAATCCCCGCTTTTGGCCTTTTTATATAACCCTTTGGGATCTCGTTCCGCACATACCTCTGCGGAGGTATTAACCCAGACCACGTTAAAAAGATCCTCGTCGAAGAGCGCCCTGGCAACCTGGCGATCAACTTCAAAGGGACTCACCAAAGCCACAATCACTATCAATCCGGCATCGACCATTAGGCGAGCAATTTCAGCTACCCGACGTACATTTTCCGCTCTATTCTCAGGAGTAAATCCCAAATCCTTATTGATACCTAAACGTAGATTGTCGCCATCTAGCACGTAGCAATGCTTTCCTTGAGCGAAAAGTTCCTTCTCTACTTGATTTGCGATAGTTGACTTTCCAGAACCACTTAACCCGGTAAACCAAATTACCTTCGCTCTCTGGTTCTTCTGTAAGGCTCGGTCGGCAGATGTAATTTCATAATTGTGGTGGGTGATGTTAGAACTCCGTCGAAGTGTATGAAGAAACATTCCAGCGCCACTGCTCTGCATGGTTTTTCGATCTATAAGAATAAAGTTTCCAGTACTTCGCGATTCTCCATAGTTACGTAAGACCAAAGGCTTATCCGTCGCAATCTCAATCTCACCAATTTCATTCATCTGAAGAGAATGAGCAGGTTCACTCCCCCCTTCCACAATTCGCTGCTTCCCTCTAATTTTCGTGACAATCGCTGGCGACATCGTTGATCCTGCCAGCAGTAAATAGGAACGGCTAAGAAGTAAGGGTTTCTCATCCAACCAGACGAGATTGGCTGTGAATCTATCGGTACCATCAAAACTGGAATCTTTATTTACGAGGACGTCTCCACGTGCAACATCCGCCTCTTTGGTAAATGTGAGAATTGCGCTCTCACCAGCCGACAGTTCCGCTCTTTTCTCCTCAAACTTGATGATCTCGGAGATTGTGACCTCAACTTTGCCAGGCAAGACTTTCATCTGGTCGCCGACCTGCAATCTTCCACTTTCGAGTGTCCCGCTAATGCCTCGAAAATTCTCAGCACGCGCAATAGATTGAACTCGAAAATGTTTTTCTTCATTTAAATTGGAGGCAGATTCCCAATTCTCGATTGCCTCAAGCAGGGTCGGGCCTTGATACCAGGATAGATTCACACTACTGCTAGAGACATTATCACCAGCCAGAGCGCTCACTGGAATTGAGATTAACTCTTTAATTGTCAGATGGGAGATTTTGCTCTCTAACTCCGCCACAAGATTGTCATACACATCTTTGCTGTAGTTCACTGCATCCAGCTTATTGATGACAGTAATGATTCGATCCACCCCTGCAAGAGAACAGATAGATGCATGCCTAAGAGTCTGAGTCCGAATACCACGGGTAGCATCCACTAATACCAACGCGATGTTTGCTCGAGAGGCAGCTACAACCATATTTCTGGTGTACTGCTCGTGCCCCGGTGCATCAGCAATGATCAGTCGATTGCCGTTTCGTAGATTCATGGAACGATAGGCGACATCGATGGTAATTCCCTGTTCCCGTTCTGCTTCTAATCCATCAGTAAGAAGACTGAAATCAATTTCTCCGGCGGGTATCGTGGATCCAGTTCTGCGAATCTTTTTTGCGGAATCAACTGTGTCGTGTGGCACGCTATCGGTCTCAACAAGAAGTCGACCGATTAGGGTGCTTTTTCCATCATCCACACTCCCACAGGTCACGAGTCGAGTGAGTGCAGAAGACATTAGAAATACCCTTCTGTCTTCTTTTTCTCCATGGAATCCTCTTTTTCTCCATCAATTAATCGAGTCGCTCTTTCACTAAGTTTTACTGCTGAAATCTCCTCTAAAATCAATTCAAGAGTGTCGGCATCCGAAGTAACTCCGGCTGTCAATGGATAGCAACCCAAGGTGCGAAATCGAATCTTTCGACTAACGGGTACTTCACCAGGTTGCAGCGGATAACGATCATCATCAACCATAATCAACTGATTTCCGCGCATAACCGTGGGGCGTTCTTTCGCAAAATAGAGCGGATTTATCTCAACATTATTCTGATAGATGTACTCCCACACATCGATTTCAGTCCAGTCAGAAATAGGAAAGACTCGCATAGTCTGTCCTGGAGCTAGCCGTGTGTTGTATGTCCGCCATAATTCAGGACGTTGAGCCCGTGGTTCCCAACGATGTCCACTCTCGCGAATACTAAAAATCCGTTCCTTTGCTCGACTCTTCTCCTCATCACGACGTGAACCACCTATAGCAGCATCAAATTTATATTTATCTAGTCCTTCGCGAAGCGCCACAGTCTTCATTATTCGGGTGTATTCAGATATGGAAGTTGAAAATGGAGTTACACCCTCTCTAATTCCATCATGATTACTATTAACAATAAGTTTTGTCCCGTACTTCTCAATAATCTGATCACGAAATGAAATCATCTCTTTGAATTTCCATGTAGTATCAATATGCATCAAAGTAAATGGAATGTCCGCCGGATAAAATGCTTTCTTCGCCAGATGAAGCAAGACCGAAGAATCTTTTCCGATTGAGTAAAGCATCACCGGATTGGCAAAACAGGCCGCAGTTTCACGAAGGATTTCTATTGACTCTTCTTCAAGCGCTTTGAGAACTACGAGACTAGGACGCACTTTGTTATCATCTCAAATATATATTCTTAATTCTGAATTTAAGTGTGTGAATATACTGAGAAAGAAAATCCCCACACTGAAACTCCTTGGTGTGGGGATTTCTCAATTACTAGTTTTAGTTGACTGCATCCTTGAAAGCCTTCGATGGAGAGACTTTGATCTTCTTGCCGGCGGCAATCGTCATCGTCTCACCGGTACGAGGATTCCGTCCCTGGCGTGCTGGGCGGGATACGACCTCAAATGAGGCGAAGCCCGGGATGGCTACTTTGTCGCCTTTAACGAGTGCGGCCTGAATCGAATCAATGATCGCCTTGAGGACGTTATCGACCTGGCTGGCTGGCATCTTGGTCCGCTCTGCTGCTGCTGCGACGAGTTCACCTTTGTTCATGTATCTCTCCTTGCTAGAAGATGGCCTTACCTAAAAGGCATTGACTTGAACCATAGCCCCAGAACCCGCCTAAATAGCGGAGATTCCTAAGAGAGCCCGCTCGGGCGTGTTGAAAATGGCTGGTCGTAGCCTTGAAGAGGGAATCAGCCCTGGGAGGGCCAGTTTCGCCCCATAAACTCGATGCTCCGATCCATCGCCTTGGCCCAGCCCGCCGCCAAATAGTGCCCCTCACCCTTATATATATGAAGCGTCACATCTTTACCGGCCGCTTTGAGCCCCTTAGTAGCAGCCCGCGCCCAGCGAATCGGACAGCTTTTATCTTTATCGCCGTGGTGAATCATGAGCGGCGCACTCACCTGGGCCCAATAATTCTTCGGAGAAACGCTCGCCCAAAAGGCGGGATTATCTTCAGGTAACCCAACAAACTTTATAAGCGGGTTTGCACGATCTGCATTACCTCGTCCCCACTTGTTGAAATTCTCAACATAGTTGGAGCTCGTCGGTGCGAAAAGTGTGTAAGAAGAAAACACTCCTTCAGCACTTTTAGCGACAGCGACATTGAATCCAATGCCGCCACCCATGGATCGACCCATGTAAGCAATTCTATTTTTATCAAGAGTACGAATCTTCGAACTCTTCAAGGCTAATCCTGCATTAATCACATCTGCGCTGTAATCCATCCGAAATTTCAATTGGCTCTCTGGGTCATCATCACCAAAGGAATGATTTCGATAATCAGTGTGCAAAACTACATAACCTCGAGATGCTAAGTAATCCTGTTCCCTACGCATCCCCTGACCATTTTGGTAGATGCGCGTATCGATGTATCCATGTCCTAACACCACAGCAGGGAAAGGTCCTTTACCTTTTGGCGTGTACAACACCCCCGATACCCGAAGATCATCACTTCGATAGGTAATTGAGTGTTTCGTGTATTTGCTCGTTTGATCCAATAACTTAATTAACTTTAAATCAGATCCATTAAAACTTTTTTCTGACAGCGCTTCCAGCGTGACCTCTTGAGGAGTGAACGCCTGTGCGGCAGGAAGAGAAGTTGAGAGCGAAAAAAGTACAGCCGATGCAAAAAGAACAATAAGTTTTCTACGCATCACTTTTTCCACTAACTATTCGAATCGTCTACTGCCAGCACCTAAAGTGATAGTACGAATGAAGGAGTAGAAGGCCAGACCTTCCTTTCCTTGTTCGCGCTCGCCATACGAGGAATCCTTAGTCCCGCCAACTGGAGCGTGAAAATCAAGGCCAGCAGTAGGCGCATTTACCTTAACCATGCCAGTTTTCAATGACTGAGCCACTCGAATTGTCGCCTCTAGGTCGCGGCCATGCACGCTGCCGGTAAGACCAAAACGGACCGAGTTGGCGCTATCAATTGCCTCGCCAACGCTCTTCGCGCGGATGACGCCAGCAATCGGACCAAAAGTTTCCTCTTGATTAAGTTGGTCTTCAGGGCCAAGGTCTGCAATTAATGTCGGTGAATAGAACCATCCATCACGATCAACTGGCGCGCCACCAATCAAAACTTTTCCACCACGAGCAACCGCGCCTTTTGCAGCATTTTCAACATCTGCACGCGCACTATCAGAAATAACCGGACCAACAAGAACACCTTCAGTTGCCGGATCATTTGGCGAAAGCTTCTCAACTCCCGCGACAAGTGCATCTGTAACTTCTTTGTACCGTGCATCATCGCCAACAACGATGATCCGACTTGTAGCGGTGCACTTCTGCCCGGCATAACTCATTGACGCATTCGATAGATGAGCAACCGTCAGCGCAAGATCCGCATCAGGTAGGACGATTGCTGGGTTCTGTCCACCCATCTCCGCCTGCACTGGCTTTCCGCACTTTGCTGCTTGAGCGACAATTTGCGCTCCAACTTCAGATGAGCCAGTAAATGAGATGACATCTGCGAATTCGATAATTGCCTGACCACATTCAGCGCCACCAACTAATACTTGGAATAAATCTTTTGGCAGTGACTGCGCGAAAATTTCTTCAATTAACTTAGCAACACCGATTGCCATTCCGCTTGGCTTCATCACAACAGCATTTCCAACGGCGAGCGCGGGAGCCGCCTTCCATACCGGAATTGCAATCGGAAAATTCCAAGGCGTGATTAATCCAGCGACGCCATACGGTTCACGAACTGCCATGAGGTATCCCGGTGTAGTCGGGGGAATGACAGTGCCGATTGGATCTATTGCTGCCTGTGCGTTGTAATCCAAAATCGCAATTGCCCGAGCAACTTCGCCTTTTGCCTCAACAATGGGCTTACCTACCTCACGAGTGATGAGCGCAGCCATCTCAGCGCTCCTCGCGCGAAGTCCCTCAGCGCAGCCACGGAGTGCAGCGGCGCGAGCCATCGCATTCTCGCCCCACCCCTTCTGTGCGGCGCGAGCGCGTAATACCGCCGCGGCAACCTCTGGAGCGGTTAGCGCGGGCGTTTCGAGAACGACATCGCTAGGTTTTTGCGGACTGGTGCTGGTGATTACTCGGCTCATGTGAGCAGATTAGCCAAGTTCGCACCCCGAGATAAACTTGAGTTTTAGGAGGTTTATCTCAGATGACTTTTGATGGCGAAAAACCCGTCACTACCTCCTATGACCTGCCCGTTTCTGAACCCCTGCGCCAATTGATGCGCCGTGGCTGGGGTGAGCGCGAGAGTGAGAGCTCTGCCATTCATGAGAGCGCACCCTGGTCGAGACAGCGAAGGGCTGCGCTGAGCGCTCTCTTTCCGGGTAAGCGACTGCTGATTCCCGCTGGCCAATTTAAGGTTCGCAACAATGATTGTGATTACACCTTTAGGGCCAACTCTGCATTCATCCACCTCACTGGAATGATTGCGGGAGATATCGTCCCCGAATCCATTCTGCTCTTCGAGCCAACCGCAACAGGGCACGAGGAAATGCTCTTCGTACACCCGAAGAATGATCGGAATCTAGAAACTTTTTATCGCGATCGACGCCATGGTGAATTCTGGGTCGGACGATATCTTGCGCTCGCTGAAATTAAGAAGAGATATCAAATCAGCGCGCGGAATATTACAGAGCTAGATGAATTCTTACTTTCGAAGAAAGAGACTTTGGTTCATCGTGGTGAAGATTCTAAACTCGATGCTTTAATTCCCGTCAACGAGAATGATGGCAAACTTACAATTGCTTTATCAGAACTTCGTTTAGTAAAAGATGAGTTTGAAATTGGCGAAATGCGAAAAGCAGTTAATGCAACCATCCGTGGGTTCACGGATGTTGTGAAATCTCTTCCCGACGCAATGAACCACCCTCGCGGTGAACGGGTAATCGATGGCACCTTCTATAAGCGAGCACGAATTGATGGAAATGAATTGGGATATAACACGATTGCTGCCGCTGGTGCGCACGCCTGCGTTCTACATTGGATCAGAAATGATGGACCAGCGCTTTCTGGGGATTTATTGCTGCTCGATGCGGGAGTTGAGGTTGAGAGCCACTACACCGCAGATATCACGCGAACGATTCCTATCAACGGCAAATTCACTAAAGCGCAACGAGAGATTTATGAAATCGTGCTTGCTGCACAAGAGGCAGGAATCCGGGCAGTGAAACCTGGAGCTAAATATCGAGACATCAACAACGCCTGTATGAGAGTTCTCGCTGAAGGGCTCGAACGTCTAGGAGTGCTCACTATCACCGCGGAGGAATCTCTTGATCCTGAAGTTGGACTGCATCGTCGATGGAGCGTGCATGCATCTGGGCACATGCTCGGTATTGATGTTCATGATTGTGCAAAGGCTCGGAGCGAGCAATATCTCAATGGTGAATTAGCTGTAGGACATGTGCTTACTGTTGAACCAGGCCTTTACATTCAACCTGATGATCTGCTCTTCCCAGAGGAGTACCGTGGAATCGGAATCCGCATTGAAGATGATGTACTAGTTACTGAAGATGGGGTGGAAGTGCTTAGCCGCGAACTTCCGCGCGATCCCGATTCACTTGAAGCGTGGATTGGCTCACTTCAGAGTTCATAGAGGTGTTTGGCACTGGGCAGGGAGCCCCATCACAACAATTAGTCTTCATATGACAATGGGGACATAACCATCGAGTTGCCACTGGATCATAAGCAACGCCGCAAAAATCACAGGGCATCTGATTGTTGGCGCTCACCTCTATATATTAACTAGCTAGAGCCCGCCCAACCCCTGCAGCGAGTATTCCTAAAATGAGTGTCGCAAAGATATTGGCCAAGAACTTTCGTGGATAGAGCTGCTCTCGATTAAGGTCAATAGCAAAAGCTGACCAGGTAGTGAAGGCGCCAGCAAAACCAACCCCTATTAAAGTGAGGAGCACATCTGACCCTTTAGAGATATACCCCACGATAAACGAACCCAGAACATTGACTAACAAGATTCCTGCAGGGAACGCAAATCGCCGTCGTAATTGAAAATCGATGTAGTAGCGCAATGGCGCTCCTGCAAATGCACCAAGACTTACTAAGAGCGCAGTTTTCATCGCACACCTGCACGAATCACTCGAATTATCGCGAGGGAAAGTAGAAGCGATGCTGCGATGTACAGCCCCGCTTGAGGCAGAGTCAAGTCATAAAGCAAGAGTGCAAAAGCTGAATAGGTGGTGAATCCACCCGCAAAACCAGTTACGAGGAATAGTTGTTGCTCATGGGTGAGTGATAAGCGATAGATACAAACAGCTGCAATAGCAACACCAAATAGATTAACTATGAGAGTTGCTAGGGAAATCTCAAAAATTAGATCTACACCATAGCGCGACAACGCACCCACCGCTCCACCTACTCCTACTAGAAGCAGGTGGCGAAGAGGTGGCGATTCCACTTACGAAATATCCTCACGCTTACGAATCTTCGAACCTAACCAGCGAACTGGATCGTATTTCACATCTACTACGCGCTCTTTCATTGGGATGATTGCGTTATCAGTGATACGGATGTGCTCAGGGCAGACCTCTGTGCAGCACTTAGTGATATTGCACATGCCAAGGCCATGGCTCTCTTGCGCAGTTCGCTTTCGATTTCGCAAGGTATCGAGTGGGTGCATATCTAATTCAGCAATACGGATAAAGAAGCGTGGACCAGCGAAAGATTTCTTATTCTCTTCGTGATCGCGAATGACATGGCAAGTGTCCTGACAGAGGAAACACTCGATGCATTTGCGAAACTCTTGACTTCGCTCGACATCAATTTGTTCCATACGCGCCTCACCAGGTTTGAGGTTTGCTGGTGGCGCATATGAGGGGATTTCCATCGCTTTCTTGTAATTAAAAGAGACATCAGTAACTAAATCGCGAATCACCGGAAACGCTCGAAGCGGGGTGACCGTGATTGTTTCGCCCTCTGCAAAGGTATTCATTCGAGTCATACAAGCTAGGCGTGGCTTTCCGTTGATCTCCATAGAACACGATCCGCATTTACCTGCCTTGCAATTCCAGCGAACCGCAAGATCGGGAAGTTGTGTTGCCTGAACGCGGTGAATCACATCGAGTACAACTTCACCTTCGTTAGCCTCAACAGTGACAGTGTGGAAGTCGCCACCATTCTTATTTCCACGCCAGATACGTAGATTAATTGGACGTGCCATTATTTGGACCCGCCTTTCATTCCGGCTAACTCTTCTTCGGTGAAGTACTTTGATAGTTCGCTATTCTCAAAAAGACTGGAGAGCTCATCGGATAGTAACTTCGCCTTGACTTGTTCACACTTAATCGCTTCACCGTCAACAGAGGTGACGTTATTAACTTGCCGCCACTTTGAATCCATCTTCGGGAAATCTTCACGAGTATGTCCGCCTCGTGATTCTTCACGAATGAGAGCTGAGCGCGCCATCGCTTCAGAGACTAGAAGCATGTTCTCGAGATCAAGTGCAAGATGGAAACCTGGATTGAATTCTCGGCCGCCAGTTACTGAAACGTTCTTTATTCGTTGGCGGAACTTCGCCAACTTCTCTAGGGACTCTTCCAACTCTTTCTTTGTGCGAATGATGCCAACTAGATCATTGGTGGTCTGCTGCAACTCCTGGTGAATCGTGTAGGGGTTCTCGCCTCCGGTGTGAGTAAACGGCGCATTTAAACGCTCCTGCGCTCGCTTCACTGTGCCATCAGAGAGCGATGGTCTCCCAGGATTGCTCTGTAAGTAAGCAACGGCGCCCATTCCTGCGCGTCGACCAAAGACGAGTAAGTCAGATAGGGAATTTCCGCCGAGACGATTAGAGCCATGCATACCACCAGCGACTTCACCTGCTGCAAATAGCCCGTGTAATCCAACTGCAGCCGCAGTATCTGGATCGACCTGAACTCCACCCATAACGTAGTGACAGGTTGGACCAACTTCCATCGGTTGCTCGGTGATATCAACATCGGCAAGCTCTTTAAATTGATGCCACATGCTCGGCAACCGGCGCTTGATTTCCTCCGCGGGCAAACGCTTTGAGACATCGAGGAAGACTCCACCATGTGGTGAACCCCGCCCCGCTTTAACTTCGGAGTTGATTGCTCGAGCCACTTCATCACGAGGCAATAACTCTGGAGGGCGACGGTTGTTGGCTTGATCCTTATACCAACGATCTGCTTCCTCTTCAGTATCCGCATACTTATCTTTGAAGACCTCAGGAATGTAGGTGAACATGAAGCGTCGACCTTCGGAGTTGGTAAGCACGCCACCATCTCCACGAACCGATTCAGTGACAAGAATTCCACGGACCGAAGGTGGCCAGACCATTCCAGTTGGGTGGAACTGAACGAATTCCATATCGATGAGTTTGCTACCAGCACGAAGCGCTAACGCATGGCCATCGCCAGTACCTTCCCAAGAATTACTTGTGACTTTAAAACTCTTTCCGATACCGCCAGTTGCAAGAATCACTGCGCCCGCTTCAAAAAGTAATTCAGATCCGCTCTCGCGACGGTATCC
>VGAL01000023.1 GCA_016870715.1 Actinomycetota bacterium
GGATGGGATGGGGAGAACTCGCGCCAAACCCAGAACTACTAGCAGAAATAGCCGCTCTCACTTGTGGAGAGAGAAAAAAAGCGCCATCTCACCTATTGAACAGGGCGCAGAGTGCAGAGCGCAGAGTGCAGAAAAGAGCAGGGCCCCCGAGAAATCTCGAGGGCCGCTACTCAATCGCTAATTGTTAACCCTTATGCAGGAACTACCTCTACTGCAACATTTGCCGAGACATTTGATGCAAGGGAAATCTTCACGACATGGCGACCAAGGCTCTTGATATGGCCATTGGTCTTAATGCGATGGCGATCGAGTTCGATGCCGGTTGCTGCCTTAACGGCGAGCGCAATATCTTTTTCAGTTACTGAACCAAAGAGGCGACCTGCGCTACCTACCTTTGCGCCCACCGTGATGCCAGCGCCTTCGAGCGATGACTTAATCTCACGAGCATGCTCGACATCGCGGATTTCGCGCGCCTTACGTGCACGGCGAATTGAGGTGATCTGCTTCTCGCCGCCGAGTGACCAGGCGATTGCCTTGCCACGTGGGATAAGGAAGTTACGGCCAAAGCCATCTTTGACTGTAACCACATCTCCAGGATGTCCAAGGCCAGCTACCTCTTGAGTAAGGATGAGTTTCATTAGTAGTTCACTCTCCCTTAGCGAGCCGTCGAGGTGTAGGGAAGAAGCGCCATCTCCCGTGCATTTTTGATTGCACGTGCCAATTCGCGCTGCTGTTGGACACTTACTCCCGTGATGCGGCGGGAACGAATCTTGCCGCGATCAGAGATAAAGCGACGGAGCAGATTTGTATCTTTGTAATCGATGTAATCAAGTTTGTCGAGGGGATTTGGCTTCTTCTTAAATGGCTTGAGCTGCGCTGCAGCTTTCCCTCGAGGGGCCTTTCCCTTTTTCTCTTTGGATCCCATTCTTATTTCTCCTTATAAATATCTGATATTTGGTTTAGAACGGAGGTTCGTCGTTAGCGCCGACTGGTGAACCCCAGGAACCTGATGCGGCCCAAGGATCGTCGTTGCCTCCGCTACTTGCTCCGCCAGTGCTTGAACCAGCGCCTGCTCGGTTGGTCTTTGATACTTTGGCAGTTGCATTGCGTAGCGATGGACCGACTTCGTCGACCTCAATCTCGTACACAGTGCGCTTCTCGCCCTCTTTTGTCTCATAGGAGCGTTGCTTTAAACGTCCTTGGACGATAACTCGCATTCCGCGGGTAAGTGATTCGGCAACATTTTCGGCTGCTTGACGCCAAACATTGCAAGAGAGATAGAGCGAATCTCCATCTTTCCATTCATTCGTTGCCTTATCGAGGTAACGCGGTGTTGAAGCGATGCGAAACTTCGCAACAGCTGCACCGTTTGGTGTAAAGCGTAATTCTGGATCGTCAACTAAATTGCCGACGATGGTGATTACTGTATCTCCAGCAGCCATCTGTATACCTTCTTCTCTAGTTACTTACCGGGACGGATCACTTTGGTGCGAAGCACTGCTTCATTGAGATTGAGTTGGCGATCCAACTCTTTGATTGCTGCCGGTTCGCATTTCATATCAACGACTGCATAGATGCCCTCAGGCTTCTTTGCAATCTCAAATGCCATTCGGCGTCGACCCCAAATATCGAGACGATCTACTGAACCACCAGAATCCTTGATGATTTTGAGATATGTCTCTAGTGAAGGAGCAACGGTCCGTTCCTCAAGATCTGGGTCGAGGATGACCATCATTTCGTAACGTCGCATAATCCCCACCTCCTCTGGACTAAACGGCTACGGTCGTTCCGTAGCAGGAGGGTTATTGCGTTGGGCGTAATCTATCGCCCCCCAGCGACACGGGCGAAATCCCTGGGGAGGGCCGTAGGCTCCACCTGTGGAGATTCGCCAAATTTCAAGCGCGGAGCACCAGGCATTCCTTATATATAGGAGCGAACTCGACCCCTCTTTCCTCCAATCCCCCTCATGGGGCGAGGTGAAGAAGGGAGCCTGGCGTTATCACTCCATCGGATTCTTTGCGGGCTCGACCGAGCAGGAGCTCATCGGCACCGCCCTGATCCTTGCTCGGAAGGCTCCGAAAATAAATAAGTACTTCTTCTATATCCCTGAAGGTCCGACACTTCCTGCCGATAAGTACGAGAGCGCACTCCCATTGCTCACTGAATACGCCAAGGCGCAAGGAGCATTCGCACTTCGTATTGGACCTATGATCATTAAATCGCGTTGGGAGGCAGATCTCATTAAAAGTGCGCTCGCCGATGAGAGCGCCACATCGCTTAATCAGATCACGCCCTCTTACATCAATCCGGTAGCGAAAAGTTTGCAGGGCGTTCTACTAAAGGCGGGCTTTCAACTAAGTAGCGATGATCCCGAAGGTTTCGGAGCAGGACAACCACGGTTCCTGTATCAACTCCCAATAAAAGATAAATCGCGAGATCAATTACTTGCGGGGTTTAATCAACTCTGGCGAAGGAATATTAAGAAGAGCGAGAATGAAGGGGTTCGCGTTCGAATAGGTACTCGCGATGATCTTGGTGAATTTCATCGAATCTATCTTGAGACAGCTACTCGAGATAAATTCACTCCTCGTCCACTCTCCTATTTTCAGCAAATGTGGGATGCATTTAATCAAGATAGTAGTGAGCCAGAACTCGTATTATTCCTCGCAGAATGGAATAGCCAAGTTATAGCTGCATCTATTTATATCGAATTGGGATTTCATTCCTGGTACCTCTATGGCGCATCTAGCACTGAAGGTCGCGAAGTTCGGCCAAGTAATGCGATTCAGTGGGCAATGATGGAGCGCTCACTTCAAAAAGGTGCATATACATATGACCTGCGCGGAATCACCGCGACTCTTGATAAAGAGAACCCTCATGTTGGGCTACTCCAATTCAAAGTCGGTGTTGGTGGGCGCGCAGTTGAAGTGATGGGCGAGTGGGATTACTCCATTAATCCCCTGCTCTACAGAGCCTTTCGTGCATATCTGAATAGGCGGTGAGAAGATAACTCCATGAGCGGACTGACTCTTCATGTAGATGGCGAACGTTGGCGCCACCACATCGCTCACTTTGTAGCACGCCATCAAGGCGATCTAATCCCAGTGATAAAGGGAAATGGTTACGGATTTGGGATTCCAACTCTTGCCCGTGAAGCCTCATCCTTTGAAGCAGAATGTGTTGCATGTTATAGCGCCGAAGAAGCAGCGGTGATTCGCTCCCAATTTCAAGGAGATGTCTTACTGCTCGCGCCACAGCAAAGCCTCGAGGAAAAATGGGTAATCCATACGATTGCACCTAACTCAGAAGAGTTCTTAGAGCAAAAACCTGCACGATTCGTAATCGAAATGCTCTCCCCCGTGAAACGACATGGTTACTTACCAACTGATATCGCTCATGCAATCACGAAATTCACTTCAACTGGAAGTTGTGAAGGGCTTGCGATTCATTTACCAATTAATCAGAAGAGTTCAATAACTACATGGATAAATAATCAACTTAATGAGCTTGGCCGTCTGGGAATTTCGCCAAAGCAATATCAAAACTCTATTTGGATATCCCATATCACTGCAGAAGATTTGATTGCATTGAAGAAGCAGTGGCCGGGAATTCGTTGGCGAGTGCGAGTAGGTACGGATCTATGGCTTGGAGCGCGAACTTCTCTCACTGCGAACGCGACGGTGGTAGATCGACATCGAATTGCCGCTGGTGAGCGGGTTGGATACCGCCAGAGCAGACCAGGCGCTGGTTGGCTCATCGTGGCTGCGGGAGGCACTAGTCAAGGAGTTGGGTTAGAAGCGCCAGCACGGGATCTGAAGTCGCTCGTTAAATCGATACTTCGATTCTTTGGATGGAGCCCCAGCCCTTACAGCTGGAACGGTAAATCACTAGCTCTAGTTGAAGCTCCGCACATGCATAATTCACTTCTCTTCCTTAAAGGCGATAGCGCCCCAGAGATTGGTGAGGAAATCGGCTTAAATGTTCGCTTCACTATTACGACTTTTGATGAAATCGTTTTCGAGTAGATAGAGCGCATATCCCGCAAGCAGCAATAATGTCGTTATTCGAAAGAGCGTTATAGAGATGTAAGTGCTGTTAGCGATTCCGCTACCTTCACCTAAGACAGTGAGAATGTGGCGCCAAATACCAAATTGGTAGAGGAGTTCTCCGCCCTGCCAGAGTACGAACAATCCAAGAAAGGTTCTAGTTTTTGGAAAGTAAAGTATCGCTACTACCGTTAACCAAATCACATATTGTGGCGAGTACACCTTATTTAAGGTGAAGAAAATGACTGAGACTAAGAAGATATTTCCCAATAAGTTATCTCGGTATCTATGCGAACATCCGATTAGCAGCGCAAGAATAATTGGAGCAGCAATCCAATTGAGGTGAGATATCCAAGATCCCTGCATGGAGATTAAGTACCAAATCGAGCCGAAATCCACCTCTCGCTCAAAATTGAAGCGATAGAACTTGAACCAGCCATCGAATTGCACCACCAAGATAGGAATGTTAATTCCTGCAGCAGAGATGAGTAGCCCCTTGAGAAATTGCCTTTGTGCAACTCGATTGTGGGCAAGAAAAAGTACTATCGGAAGAATATAAATTACTGGGAAGAACTTGAAGAAGATGCTGATTGAAAGCAGAACCCCAGCCAACGTATAACGACCGCGCCCTACAAATACCAGTGATAGCACCAACGGTGCGACCGCCCATAGATCCCAATTGATGAAGAGCGCTGAAATTACAGCTGGGGCAAGAACAAAGAGAAATCCTTTTTTACGATCTAATTTCGATAATTGAAAAACGACTATCGCATAAGCACAAGAGAGTGCAAAGAGATTCCATCGAAAGAATTCCAGTAAACCTGCAGATCCATCCTTAGTTAAAAGTGAGATCAGCCAAATTCCAAGCCCTGAGAGAACTGGATACTCCAATGAACTTGCCCCAGACCCGTAGGGCCATGCATCAGTGGCGAAGTTTCGCGCTTCATACAACGGAGTTAAATCGGTATAACAACCTTGTAGATATACATCTGGTGTAAGCCAACCCACCGAGATACATCGAGAGAATTTAAGATAGCTAGCTACAAGTGCAAGTGTGGCGACTACAAGCACGCTCCAGGAAAATGAGCGCGTCCGCATTAATTTCCAGATTTAGTGGGAGTTGGTGAGGCTGATGCACTCGCGCTTGGTAGCGGGGCAGGAACCTCGACATCTTCAAAACCTGGAGGCTTGGGAATGGTGTTATAAACCGAGCCATCGGCGAGCGCATCTTCGCCAATAAAGACTGGCTCTGGGAAATCTAATTTGGGTTCCCCTTTCAACGCACCTTTCATGAACTCTGTCCAAATCCGAGCGGGGAAAGAACCGCCAGTAAGGGTCCGCATCCCTCCGATGCCGCGCAAGGATTCCGTCGCATCATCGCGATAAAAGGCAACTGATGCAGCAATCTGTGGAGTGTATCCATTCCACCATGCAGAGCTATTCTCTTGACTGGTTCCAGTCTTTCCAGCCGCTGGACGTCCTAGTTTGTTAGCGGCAAATCCCGATCCAAATTTCACAACGCTTGCCAGCGAGTAGGTGAGATCTGCCATTACCTCTTTCGAAAATACCTCTTGCCCTTGTGGCTTTGCCTTGTACAGCACGCCACCGTTTCGATTGATTACCTCAACAACCAAGAAAGGTTTTGCATACACCCCTTCAGCAGCAAATGTGGCATAGGCATTTGCAACATCTATTACCCGTGGACTCGCAACACCCAAGACCACAGATGGGGTTGGCACCATCTCGACCTCTTCCGGAATTCCCGCACGTCGAGCAACGTCAATCACTTTTCCAGGACCTACTGCAATACCTAACGGTACATAAACTGTATTAACCGACTTCTCTGTCGCCTCTAATAAGGTGAGGTTCTCAAATGATTTCTTCCCGTAATTAGCAACTTCATAGGGCTTGCCATTGTCATCAAAAGTCTGAGGGGAACGTCCATCCCAGACGGTATCGATAGATATTCCCGCCTCTAATGCAGCAATCAAAGCAAATGGTTTAAAACTAGATCCTGCTTGAGTAATTCCCTGAGTGGCATTATTTAATTGCCGTTCCACATAATCTTTTCCACCATACATCGCAAGAATTGCTCCAGTGCCGGGACGAACTGCGGCAAGACCAATGTGCAAATCATCTGGCGCCTCTTTTGGACCCTCTTTTTCAACCGCGAGTACCGCTGATTCTTGAGCTTTCTTATTGAGCGTTGTCATTACCCGAAGGCCACCAACCATTAACTTCTCATCAGAGAATCCAAGTTTATTAAGCTCCTTTTGCACTGCAGAAACTAAATAGCCCTTCGGACCTGCCAGAATTCCAGTCTTTGATCGAGAGAGAACTCTTGGCATCTCGAGGTTCTCCAATAACTTTTTGTCGCCCCAACCAGCTGAGACCATGCCACGAATGGTGTAGCGATAGCGTGCTGCCAAGCGCTCAGCATTTCCCTCGCGCAAGCCCGGATCGTAATAACCAGGTGACCGTAGTACCGATGCAAGCACAGCCGATTGGCGGAGAGTTAAATCTCGAACGCTCTTACCAAAATAGAGCTGTGATGCCGTTTCGACACCGTAAGCGCCACGACCAAAATAAATAGTGTTGAGATAGTTTTCAAGAATCTCATCTTTAGTCATCATATTCTCAAGCTTGATTGCGATGATCAACTCACGGATTTTCCTCTTAATTGTTTGATCTGGAGTAAGGAAAGCAGTTTTTGCATATTGCTGCGTGATAGTAGAACCGCCTTGAACACTTCCTCCTCGCGCCATATTGAATAGCGCTCTGATAATTCCGGTTGGGCTAATTGCATGTTCGCTATAGAAATTGCGATTTTCGGCGGCAAGTACGGCATGGCGCAGATCAAGGGGTATCTTTCCTAATGGAACGCTCGTTCGATTTTGCGCTCCGATTCGTGCAAACTCACTCCCATCGTCATACGTCAGAATTGTCGCTTGACTTGTCACGTATGCATTTGGATCAGGAATCTGTACGGTGAAATATGAAAAGACCAACAACACTGAGCCGGCAAAGAAACCAAGACCCCCCATGAAGAGCGCCCAACGGAGCGCTAAGCGCTTTCGCGAGACCTTCCGCCCCGAGCGTTGTTTTGCCATAAGAGTAGGTTACTAATTAACGAGCAAAATCCTCATCCTCAAGGGTTCGCACTCGTCGAGGCGGCTTGCGCGTACGCCCATCACCCAATAAATATGAGGTGTGGAGATGATTCCAACGACACCGTTGGCAAATTTCGACAACATAGACTCGGAACTCGCCATGCTCATTCTCAAGTTCCTCTAACTCTTTACTTGATTTCAAGCGACCCGAGTATTGCCCAAGTTCATCGCCAAAAATGTAATTGAGCTCGACTAATTTCTCTCTCCTACACAGGGGGCAATCTCGATCTGTCTCTTCACCATGAAACTTCGCGGCTTTGAAAAGATACGGGTCGGCGTCTGTGGGATCACTTGTGGTGCCGTGAAAAGCGTATTTCAAAAAGTTCAATATCGTGGTCCGCTTCTGCAAGGAATAATCGATTATCGAACGTTTCGACCACATGGGATAAGGGTAATCGGAAAAAAGGCTCTAGGCTTTCGGACATGTCCTTGCCGCATTTTGGTCGATTCTGGCGATTGATTGCCGTGCGCTGGATGGGCCAAGGCACAGATGGTCTTTATCAAAGCGCGCTCGCTGCTTTCTTACTCTTCTCTCCTGAGCGTGCCGCGAGTGCACAGGCAGCCGCCGTCGCGTTCGCTGTAGTTCTACTTCCATACTCACTCATCGGACCAGTTGTTGGAACTGTATTAGATAAATTTTCAAGAAGGCAGATTATCTTTTTTGCTAACAATTTACGGGCTCTGGTCTTGATATTTGTTGCTTGCGTCTTACTCCTTGGCAATACTGGAATTCTTCTCACATTTACCGTTCTGGTTTCCTTTGGAATCAATCGACTCATTCTTGCCGGTCTCTCTGCCGCTACACCGCGCTTAGTTAGTCCGGAGAATTTGATTAGTGCAAATGCTCTGAGCGTCACTGGCGGCACCATTGCAATTGTCCTTGGCGGAGGAGTGGGAGTTGGTCTCCGACAGATCTTCAATTCAATTGCAGATTCCGATCAGGCTGATTCACTATTGGTAATAGTTGCCGCTCTTGGTTATTTCATTGCAGCGCTCCTTGCTTTACGTGCTAAGAGAGATGAATTTGGCCCAGAACCACATGTGGTTGCTCCGGCCTGGTATGAAGGTTTTAACGAAATGCGTGAAGGTTTTAGATACCTTACTGAGCGCACTACAAGTTTTATCGCAATAGTGGTTGTTGCGATACAAAGAGGTGGGCTCACCGCTCTTACCTTGATGGCGTTGATACTTGAACGTAACACCTTTAATGATGCTGACAATCCAGATGCGGGATTGGGTGGATTTGCTTTTGCACTCGTGCTTTCAGGTGTAGGAATCATGCTTGGTGCGATCATCACCCCAGCAGCGACGCGAATCATCAATCGCTACACCTGGAGTCGATACTCGATGGTTGCCGCTGCAATCATGCCTATAGTCTTTGCTCTGACTCTCAATGAGATCACATTGATACTTATGGGATTCTTCACTGGAATGGCTGGCCAGGCAGTAAAGGTCACTAACGATGCCATCGTGCAACAAACGACGAGTGATATATATCGAGGGCGTGTCTTTGCTGTTTATGATGTAATTGTCAATGCAGCAATAGTTTCTGGCGCACTACTTTGTTCCGCTTTCTTACCTACGAGCGGGTTAACTCGAACTGTTCCGATTGGCATTTGCATCGCTTATCTCTTTGCAGCCTTGGCTCTTATGAATAAGCGCATATTCAAGTAATCTATCGCGATGAGAAAAATTCTTGGCCCAATCCTCCTTGCCTTGTCAATGATTGTTCTATCGAGCTCTATTGCTCAAGCTGCCATCAGCGAAGCTGACGCGAAGTACGCTCAATTAGCCGGAAAGGCCACTCAGGAATTCTCTACAGCAATCGGAAACTGGGGCGATACCTACCAGGGCGCTCCAGACAAAGTGAACTCTCCGGAATATCGAAATTGGATGAAAAAGGCCCAGGCTGCCGATAAGGCAGTAAAAGTTACACTCACAAATTTCTCAAAGATCAAAGCATCGGCAGGATACAAGAGCTCTGATGCAAGCTTAAGAAAATTTATCAAGGCCTACAACAACGCAATCGACTTGTATGCGCCAGCAATAAAGAAGAATGATCGAAAATTGGTGAAGAAAGCGAACGATGCGCTAATGGCTGCAACCACACTCTTCACTAATTGGGGAAATGAATTTGCGAAGGATACTTCTCGTTTAGCTCAATAAAAGCGGTTTGATTAATCTACTTTCTTCTAATTCAATCCACACAGAGTCAGCAATCTCTGCATCGAAATCTGCGACATTAGCCCGTAACTCCGCCGAGTTTCGTGAACCAGTAAGTACGGTCATAACGGCTGGATGGCGAAGTGGGAATTGGATTGCTGCTGCAGTCAACGAGACTCCGCGCTTAGCGAGAAAATCCTTTATGGCAATTGCACGGTCAAGAAGGTCATCGCTGACCGGTGCATAGTTATACGCAGCTCCCTTTACAGGATTGGCCAAGACTCCAGAGTTGTAAACGCCCCCGATGATCATCGATACATTCTTCTTCAGCGCAAGTGGAAATAGCTCTTCCTGCGCCTCTTGATCAAGAAGGGTGTAACGACCAGCAATCAATGCACAATCAAGATCAGTCTCCTTCATCACTGCCACCGATGGAGCGCAGAGATTTAAACCCATTCCAACAGCCTTGATGATCCCCTGGGAACGATAACTATCTAGTACTGGATAAGCTTCACGGAGAGTTTGCTCCAAATAATCTTCACAATCATGTAAGAGCACCATGTCCACATGGTCCAAGCCAAGTCTTGCCAGACTTTCATTGATAGAGCGCTTAACTCCATCAGCGCTCCAGTCATAAACTGAAATCTTTGTTGGGTCAGCATCTTTAAAAAATTCTTTATCTGGTTGATCTGTTGAATCTAATACCCGGCCAACTTTTGTTGAGATTACGAAATCTTTTTTAGCAGCGCGAAGTGCGCGTCCAAGTCGTACCTCTGATTGCCCATGTCCATAAAGAGGTGCGGTATCAAAGTAATTGATTCCTAATTCAAAGGCGGTAGCAATCAATTCATCGCTCTCACTCTCAGCTACCGAATTGAACATTCCGCCCAAAGGCGCTGTCCCTAGACCCAATCGTGTAACTTCTAGTGGAACTCTTTTCAGTGAAACTTTTTGATTATGGCGCGACATTCCTGAATCGTATAGGATTTTTACGATAAAGCGAAAGGGTCTCATGGCAACAATTACTGGCTTTCGAATCGCCGATATTCGTTTTCCCACCTCACGTTCGCTCGATGGTTCCGATGCCATGAATAAAGATCCTGATTACTCGGCGGCATATCTCATTCTCGACACTGACTCACCGTTAACCGGACATGGGTTCTCTTTTACCCTCGGACGCGGAACTGAGTTGCAGTGTGCAACCATCGAATTGCTTGCGCCAAAGGTTGTCGGCATGAAAGTCGAAGAGTTAAAAGGTGCGCTTGGCGAAATTGCTCGAGATTTAGTTAGTGACTCGCAGATTCGTTGGTTAGGTCCAGAAAAAGGTCTGACGCATATGGCAGTGGGTGCACTCCTCACCGCGCTATGGGATCTTGTCGCAAAACACGAGCGTAAACCGCTCTGGGAAGTACTCGCTGATATGAGCCCTGAGGAAATTGTTGCTCTCGTGGATTTTCGCTATATCCGTGATGTGCTCACTCCTGAAGAAGCGCTCGAAATCTTGAAGAAAGCAGAACCCACCAAAGCAGAACGGAAGGCAAAACTACTTGAAGCCGGAATACCTGCGTACACCACCTCACCTGGTTGGCTGGGATATACCGACGAGAAGATGGTCCGCCTTGCCAAAGAGGCGGTCGCTGAAGGTTTTACCCTCATCAAATTAAAGTGTGGCGGTTCAATTGAAGATGACAAACGTCGTTTGCGATTGGCGCGAGAGGCGGTCGGTCCACAAGTGCGCCTTGCAATTGATGCTAATCAAGTGTGGAGCGTCGACGAGGCGATTGCTTGGTTACAAGAACTTCATGGCGTTGATCTCTACTGGATTGAAGAGCCTACCTCTCCCGATGATGCCCTTGGCCACGCAACTATTGCAAAAGCTATTGCACCTATTCGAGTGGCGACTGGTGAGCACGTTCAAAATCGAATTATCTTCAAACAAATGCTCCAACTGGGAGCTTTCTCATTTATGCAGATAGATTCCACACGAGTTGCTGGGCCCAATGAAAATATTGCGAACATACTCATGGCAGCGAAATTCGGAATCCCGGTCTGCCCCCATGCAGGAGGGGTAGGACTCTGTGAATTAGTCCAACACCTATCGATGTTTGACTACGTAGCAGTTTCCGGGGAGAACGATGCTCGGGTGATTGAATTTGTCGATCATCTACATGAGCACTTTGTCACTCCAGTCGAGATCAAGAATGGCAGATATTTGGCCCCCACTAAACCAGGCGCTGGTGGCGAGATGTTCCCTGATTCAATTAAGCGGTTTACCTTCCCAGATGGAGCGGAATGGCAATGAAAAATGTAACCATCTCAACTAAGGGGAAAGCACCAGACTGGGCAGTTCTCGAACGGGAAATCATAGCCAAACTCAACTTAGCGGCACCTGAGTTTGTTAAGAAGTACACCAACGTAGACGGCACGCTCAAATGGAAGAGTGAATTTGGGAGTATGGATGGATCTGACGATCCATACGAAGCGTTCCACAATCTCGCTCTTCTCTATGCAATCGGTGGTAGTGAAGAAATCTACGAATTAGCTCGGAAGATGTGGGAGTCCATCACCTTGCAGTGGACTGAATATGGCCAGATCTATCGAGAATTTGATGGCTACTACGACTGGATGCACCATGGTGAAGGTTATTTATACTTTTACTTTCTTGGATTAACTAAGCCGGAAAGTTTGATGGATCGTCAACGAGCCAGGCGCTTTGCACGGATGTATATGGGTGAAGACCCGTTAGCAGAGAATTACGACAAGGAGAAGAAATTAATTCGATCGCCTCTTAATGGCAGTCGTGGGCCACGTTTCGTCGTTACCGAAGAGGATTGGTACACACATCGCACCGTTCTCGATGATTACCTAGCACCTTATGAAGATATTGAGGGCGTTGATTTTGCTTCGATGAAATGTAACTGGTCTGATCCAGTAATTTACAAACGATTGATTGAAAAGATGAACGAGCGGATGAATCGCGGTGATGTGCCACTCAATCTCAATGCAACAACGATGATTACCCACGCCTATATGTACTCACATGACGCCAAGGAGAAGCAGTGGGTTCTTGATTACATCAAGGTCTGGGCTGATCGAGCAAATGCTAACGATGGTTATATGCCAGATAATGTCGGGTTAAGTGGCAAGGTGGGCGAATATAACGGTGGCAAATGGTGGGGCGGATACTACGGATGGCGCTGGCCCCACGGATTGATGACTATCATGGAGCCCCTCACCAATGCGGTAATGAATGCAGTATTGCTAACTGGTGATTACTCATACCTTGATGTAGCTCGCCAACAATTCGATAAGAACTGGGAGTTACGTCAGGTTGAAGGTGATCGGGTCCTCGTTCCGCACCGACATTTCGATGCGGGCTGGGGGGATTACCGTGATGCTTCACCTCGACATCTGATCTATCTCTGGACTACCTCTTTAGATGACCAGGATCTCAAGCGAATCGCTGCGATTCCACGAACCGAAGATTGGTCGCAAATCATCATCCCAGGCAAGCCAGGGCATAACACTCTGGGATACAAACACTTTATTGCTAACACGCTCTCCTGGTTTGAGTTTATTCAAGGAAAACTTCCTAATTTCCCAGTAGAGATTTTGAAGGCTAACCTCGAATTGATTGACATCCATCTTCGAAGAATGCGTTCAATGATCGGTAATCAAGAGAATTGGGATAGTTACGACCCTAAGACCACTGATGAAATCATCGAGTTAGATCTCTTGAAGATTGGCTATCAAGTTCATGCATGGCAATGGTTTAGCCCCGTGTATCTCGAAGGGTTAATGCAACTGGCCACCGGTTCGCCCATGCACATCTCTCATGGTGGATTCCAGTTTGCCAATATTCGTCCCTTTGATGGCTTAAATAAGCGAAGCGGTCTTCCTGAGGATGTCTCGATAATGGTTGACGAAATTTCAAAAACTCATACATCGGTGCATGTAGCAAACACTGGTTCACAGAGCCGTGAATTGGTCCTACAAGCAGGAGGCTTTGCAGAGCATCAATTCATCTCCGTCGAAATTGATGGCAAGGCAATCGAGATCAACGACAAGCATTTCGCGTTGACCCTTGAGCCAGGAACTCTTGCTCATCTGAACTTCACCGTTCAGCGTTTTGCCAATACACCAACGTATGAGACTCCGTGGTCAAAGCGCGAAGATTGGCACCCACTGATTACTGGCAGACCACTCTCTAACTTCTAATTTCAAATTAGAAAGTAGCGACGGTGTGCTTGTCGATGAAATCCCAGTCATACTCGATGCAGAGTCCCTCGCCTTTAGGCGCCATGACATAACCATCTTGGATATCTAGTTGTGACTTAGTACCAAAGAGGAAATCATCGAATGGATAGAGAGTTTCGAAGAACTCGCAATTTGGTATCGCTAGCGATGGATGGAGCTGCACCTGCTCTAAGCCGTGATAAATCGTGGTGTGGAGTTCACATTGCACACCAAAAGCCTCAGCAACGTGCGCGGTCTTCATAACCGCAGTGATGCCACCCCGCCATGACACGTCAGTGCGGACAATATCCACGATGCCTTCAGCGATGCAGTGTGCGGTCGTGTAATGAGCGCCTGCAATAACTTCGGTTCCACAAATCGGAATATCTAGTTTTTCGCGGAGTTTTCGTAATCCATTGAGGTTCACATCAAGTAATGGTTCTTCCAACCAGCGATAGCCAAGACGCTCTAACTCACGTCCTGCTTTAAGCGCTGACTCATAACTATCCATAATTACCGGGTCAGCCATCAACGTGAAATCATCGCCCACCGCTTCGCGCACCGCGCGATAACAGGCTATATCGAGATCCAAACCTCCAGGAGGGTGGAGCTTGTATCCCTTGTATCCCTTTGCCTTAACCTCTAGCGCTTGTTTTGCATAATCATCAGGCCCAGGTAAGAACATCGAAGAGACATAGAGCGGTACTTTTTCGCGCGCTGCACCGAGGAGTTTGTAAACCGGCTGATGGGCCATTTTGCCCACGATGTCCCAACATGCATTATCAAATGGGGCATATGAATAGATCGGAACGTGATTCCACCGTCGATCGAAGAATTCAAAATCTTTCATATTCTTTGCAGCATCGTGTGGGCTACGTCCCATGAAGAATGGTTTGACTTGCGACATAGTTGCTGCGGCAGCTTTCGCATCTTGTGCACCAAATCCAAATGATGTGCCGGTTATGCCGTCTGATGTCTTAATTGTGACTACTGTGAAGTCGGGGCGAGCACCACCAGGAAGAGCAACAGCAGATGCCGCATCGAGCGCACCCAAATCATCTTTGCCACGACAGGCGCGAATCTCAATATCGGTTATTACTGTGCTCATGATTGCTCCTCAACTAGGTATAACGCATTTGCTGCCGGATAGAACCGTTGTAAAGAGCTTTCGATATGTTGATGCATCGCCTTTTGCGCTATTTTGAAATTACCTGAGGTAATTGCAGCGGCAATCTCTTCATGCTCTTTGATCGCAACTTGACCTGAAGATGAGTTGTAATACTGCTTAAATAATTTATCAACCAAAACTGCTCGAGATTCCCCAGTAATTAATCGTCTTTGACTTGCGATATAGAGACGGAAAAGATTGAGGTGGCAATGAGTGCGCTCGAATGATTCGGCTAGTACAACATTCCCGGACATACTGGCAATAAGAGAGTGGAACCTTGCATCGTGTTCGGTGAGCGCTTCAACTTGTTCATCGCCAGAAATCTTTATCGCTATCTTGGCACTTTCGAGCTCCGATCTGAGGGCCCTTTTGCCAGTCTCATCGATCCGGCGAGCTGCCTCTGAAGCAGCAAAAGGTTCAATAAGGAGACGAAACTTAAATAAGTCATCGAGCTCTTGGATTGTGAGTAGATCAGCAGCTCGAAAACCCTTAAGAGGCTCTTTAACAATCAAACCATCAGATTCCAAGCGTGAGAGAGCCTCTCGGACTGGAGTTTGGGAGACCTCAAGTTTCTTGGCTAAAGCGTCAATATTGACTTTTGCTCCAGGAAGAATTTCATAGTTGAAAATCATCTTCCTTATGAGGAAATAGATATCGTCCGAGAGTACTGAACGTCTTGGAACTGCCAAAGTCCTACTTAACATACTTCTCGAGACCTTTAGGAATACTTGTTGACTTCCATTGTTCCTCATAACCAATGCCTATACCGGTTGGACCGTGCACCAATCCATTCTTATCGACGAGTGGCTCGCGAACAATTGGATTTCCAAATACTAGGGATTCGTAATATGTATTGTTCTTAATCGCCATACATAGATGTGCGCTCTCTAATCCAAAGCCATGTACTTCTGCGCGGAGGTGATATGCATCTGCAAGGTGTGCGATTCGCATTGCGCCGGTAAATCCACCCCGCAAGAATGTACTGACTCGAAGCGCACTTGCTACACCAGTAGCGGCAAAATCTCCCGAGCTCATATGGGCACCATCGGTCACTTCACCAAGAAGCAGTGGGATACGCACCCGCTCTCCTAGCCATTTATACGCGGTGACCGAGAATTCCCGCATTGGCTCTTCGTACCAAAGGAATCCAGCCTCATCGAGAGCATGACCTAGATACATCGCATCCATCAGATCAAATCCTGCAGAACCGTCGTACATCAACGGCACATCAGGACCTACGTGAGCGCGAAGTGCTAAGGAGAGTTCGGCATCTTTTTTCGCATCACCAAATGCATGGAGCTTTATCGCTGGATAGCCCAGTTCAAGTGCTTGATCGGCGATATCTAAAAACTCCGAGATCGATGAGTAAGTAACCGTCGATGCATACGCTGGGATAGATTCACGGTAGCCGCCAAGCAGTTTGTATACCGGCAACTTTGCTGCCTTCGCACCAATATCCCAGAGCGCAACATCGACCACGTGCGCCATATTTGGTGCGAACCGTTCAATCCGATCGAGCTCCCATGCCCGTTCCCAGAGATATTCACGTTGCAGCGGGTCCATTCCGATTAATTCGTTCCGGAATCTTCGATCGATGTAATCCTTCAAAATTACTCCGCGGGGCGCAGAGGCAAATCCGGTGATGCCAACATCGGTCTCGATAACCAGCCAGCCGACTGTAATTGGGCCGTCTGAACCAGGGACCCCTTTGCGCCAGACGAATGCCGGTGAGAAGGCTGGGCGATCGACAAGCACCACCTCAACATTGGTTATCTTCAACGGCTACTCCTTATATAGGTGAAACGGGTGATGAAAGGTTTATAAAGTTCCGGTAACAATCGAAAAAATACTATACGAAATAATATTTCGTCCATAGTATTGGGGAAAATCCGGATGAGCGAATTTTTCTGCTCACCCGAACATAGAGGGGGAACCTTTGAAAAGAAATAAAGTACTTCTGGCCCTTGCAGGTGTGTTTGCCGTAGCAGGTAGCGCACTTATCAGCGTGCCAGCGCAATCGGCAACACCTTCGATCTTGGTTTGGGTTGACTCACCACGCCTTCCTGGCGCAAAAGAGTACGCAAAGATCATGAAGGGCAAAGTAAATGTAAAGGTTGAACTTCACGCACAAGGTGACTTGCTTGCAAAGGTTCAGCTCTTCAACCGCGTTAAGAAGGGTTGGCCAGATGTTGTATTCGGCCCACCAAACGATGTTGCTGTTCTCCGTAACCCAATCATCGCTAACGCACGTGAGATCTCCAGCTTACTTAAGCCAGATGAGATTAAGAACTTTGGCAAGCTCAATGATTGGTGCAAAGGCGCAGATGGAAAGTACTACTGCGTAAAGAACGACATGGCCCAATCAGTTCTTTGGTATGACACCAAGCTATTCGCAGATTTCGGATACAAGGTTCCTACCAAGATGAGCGAGCTCTTCGCAATTGGTGACGATCTAGCGAAGAACCACCCAGGTTATTCACTTGGTGCTCTTGGTGATGCTGCTGCTTACTCCTCATACTTCTGGCCATCACAGTGCCCATTGAATAATGAGAAGAGCGCAACTCGCGTCGTCATCAACGCTAAGTCGCCAAAGTGCACCCGCGTTACCGCAGCACTTCAGCCACTTATCGATGCAGGCGTCTACTTCCCAGGTTCAGCATTCTCACCTGAGTATGTAAAGGTCGGACAAGAGGGCAAGATCGTTGCTCACATCGGACCTTCATGGTTTGGTGAGTTCGTACTTCGCCCCGCATCTTCCTTCAACATCCCAGCTGGTCGCTTAACTGCAGCTCCAATGCCAACATGGGATGGCGAGAAGACCAACTTCTCCGGTGAATGGGGTGGCGGTATCTACACCATCTCTCCACACGCTAAGTTCCCACGCGCAGCGCTCGACTTCGCAATCTTCAT
>VGAL01000024.1 GCA_016870715.1 Actinomycetota bacterium
ATCGGTCTTTGCTGGTGTGGGTGAACGTACTCGTGAAGGTAACGATCTCTTCCTTGAAATGACCGAGACTGGCGTTATCAATAAGACTGCGTTGGTCTTCGGACAGATGGATGAGCCACCAGGAACCCGTCTTCGAGTTGCGCTCTCTGCGCTCACGATGGCTGAGTACTTCCGTGATGTACAGAAGCAGGATGTGTTGCTCTTCATCGATAACATCTTCCGCTTCACCCAGGCAGGTTCGGAAGTTTCCACCCTCCTCGGCCGTATGCCTTCAGCGGTGGGTTACCAGCCAACTCTTGCCGATGAGATGGGCCAGCTACAGGAGCGCATCACATCAACTCGTGGTCACTCAATCACCTCGATGCAGGCGATTTATGTCCCTGCCGATGACATCACTGACCCAGCGCCGCACACAACATTTGCCCACCTTGATGCGACGACTGTTCTTTCGCGTCCAATCTCTGAGTTGGGTATCTATCCTGCAGTGGATCCACTAGATTCCACCTCGCGCATCCTGGATCCTCGTTACATCGGCGAGAATCACTTCCGCGTTGCTAACCGCACGAAGCAGATTCTGCAGCGTTACAAAGATCTCCAAGACATCATCGCAATCCTTGGCATCGATGAGCTCTCTGAAGAGGATCGCATTCTCGTAGGGCGTGCTCGCCGTATTCAGCGCTTCCTCTCGCAGAACACCTTCGTAGCAAAGGTCTTCACTGGTATCGAGGGCTCATTCGTGCCGCTCTCTGAGACGATTGCAGCATTTGATGCTCTTGCCAATGGCGATTACGACCATATCCCTGAGCAGGCATTCTTCATGTGCGGTGGCCTTGATGATGTCGAGCGCAAGGCAGCGGAGTTGGCGAAGAACTAATGGCGCTCCGAGTAGAAGTAGTGACACCCGAGAAGCGAATCTTCTCGGGTGAAGCCTCCATGGTCAGCGCCCGTACCCTTGAGGGAGATTTAGGCATTTTGCCGGGCCACATCTCACTCCTGGGGGTATTGGTCGATGGCGAGGTAGTCGTCAAAGAGACTAATGGGCAGAGCACTACTTTCCAGATTCATGGCGGCTTCCTCTCGGTAAATAAGGACCGAGTCTCTATCCTTGGAGAAAGTAGCGAATAGCACGAAACGAGGAGCTGGTGGTGCGATGAAGAGAGTATTCACAGCAGCGCTAATTACCCTTGCAGTCGCTCTCACTCCCACTACCTTACTTACTCCACTCTCGTTTGCTGAAGGTCCTCAAAACTCTCTTGATGTCAATCAGGTCAATTCAAAAGATCTGATGCAAGGCAATGACTTCTACGGGATAGAAACTTTCCAGACTCGACAGAAACCCGATTCAATCCTCGGTTGGTTTCAACAGAATCTGCCAACAGTTTCCAATAGATATGGCGATAAGCAAAAAGACCCAAATAAGTTAGGGGTCTCATTTAGCTCCGAATTGCCTATGGCGCTGCTCTCATCCATTCGAGTCTTGACTTCTAATGTTGGCGAAAGCGATTCTGCAGTCAGTTACCTCTGTACCTCTATTGCAGATCCACTGTGTGGGCCCAGTAGTGGCAAATTCAAATCGCTTCGAGTCGATTCAGTAATCGGCAACTGTGCGCTTACGCCTAACTCTGCTTGTGTTGAACAAATCTTGCTCACGCTTGCAGATAAGTCAATTGTCACTGCTAAACCAGTCTTGGAAATCCCAGCGAATACCAAAACTTTTCCAGGGAAATTTGATAGTGATGGCAAGGGTTATCCGCCAGGGCTCTCTTCCTGGTTTTGGGAGGCGGATTTGCCAGGCGCTCCCAAATCTAGATTTCTTGCTCGAGGGACTGTGACCACATATGCAAAAATCACTGGTGGTGCCCTCGATTTTCAAAAACCTACATTTACTTTCGAGCTCGTGCCAGTCACTTCAGAGCCGGCTCCTGTAGTCGCGCCTTGGCTAGAGAATTTCAAGTACAAGAACACTCAAGATCCCGTCGTGCGACAGGTAAGCATTCAACCAAGTTGCTTGGCGCATGACACAAATATCTGTTATCACCGAGCAAGTTTTCCGAAAGATTCCCGAGCATCCGTGACTTTGCAACTTCCCAATCGTCTGACAGGTTGGTTAAACGGACGCTTAGTAAAACCTAATGTGACGACCGAAAAAATCAATGAAATCTATGATCGAGTCGTGGTGGATGCAGCGCCCTCGGAGAACATCATCGCTGGTGGCTGGGTGGAGTGGAAAAATATCCCCGAGAAACTCTTCTTCAATGACGATGGCACTCCGAACACGATGGGGGTCGGTCGACTTGATGGCGCCGCTGGAATGTATTCCGGAAGCGTTGGGGCAATCCAGGAATATCTGAAATGGCAACCGTATTTAGGTGAGAAAGCGCTACTCAAGGAAGAGGGGTGGACTATCTCCAGCACAGTCGTGGAGTCCACCAACAGTTGCGGGAACCAGAGTGGATTGCAGGGTGTAGTAGCGGCAAATGCCTCGGCTTACTCACCGGGTGCGCCAGATTTCAATAAAGAGACCCAGACCCTGGATTACAAGGTAGCGGCTCCGCACTTCGCTCCCGATGGCAAGACCGAGAATTTGGGTACCTATGGACTCTCTATGCGCGCTGATTTAGTGCAGTGCTTGTATGGAGTGAAGGATGTGCCAAGTCGAGTTGAGATTTCGATAACCAATGCGAGCAGCGGCGAGAGCAAGGGCTCTACCGTGGAACTTTCACGAAATGGTAATTGGGTTTATCTGAGCGCTGAAGGATTTACCTTCTCCTCTCCAACGTTGAAGGTCAAACTCATTCAAGATAAGAAGATTGAAACAGCCCCTGCTCCCGCTAGTGAGCCACAAGTAAGTGCGGCCGCTGCACCAAAAGTTGCAGTAAAGAAATCAATCACATGCGTGAAGGGCAAAATCACCAGAAAAATTGCTGGTACCAATCCTAAATGTCCCACAGGGTTTAAAAAGAAATAATCTAGAGTCGGGCGATCTTCGCGCCTAACGCCCGAAGCTGCTCATCAAAGCGCGGATAGCCGCGATCGATGTGAAAGATATCCTCAATAATCGTCGTACCATCACAGACTAAAGCAGCAAGTACGAGCGCTGCTCCTGCTCTGATATCTGTCGCTGCTACAGGTGCACTTGAGAGTAGTTCTCGACCTTTGACAAAGGCATGATGGCCATCGGTAGTAATGTCGGCGCCGAGGCGAACTAGTTCGTTGATGAACATGAAGCGACTTTCAAAGACATTCTCGGTTACTAAGGCCGAGCCCATTGCTATGGAATTAAGAGCAATAATCATCGGTTGCAGGTCGGTGGGAAATCCTGGATAGGGAAGGGTCATGACATCCACTGCTTTTGGTCGGTGATCCATCCGCACTCGCAGGCCCTCTGGAATCGTGGTGACTACCGCTCCGGAGAGGACCAACTTTTCAAGCGGGATCTCCAAGTGATCTGGGTTGGCATTATGAATAGTGATATCGCCCTTGGTCATAGCGGCCGCAAAGGCCCAGGTTCCCGTGACGATTCGATCGGGGAGCGCTTCGTGATCTGCAGGATGGAGCGCATCAACTCCATTTACCGTGATGGTTGAGGTACCAAGTCCGGAAATCTGCGCACCCATCTTCTGCAGATAGATTCCCATATCCACGATATCTGGCTCACGAGCGGCATTCTCGATAACGCTCTCACCTCGAGCGAGCACCGCTGCGGTGAGTAGATTCTCGGTCGCACCAACGCTGGGAAATTCCAATTCGATAATCGCCCCGCGCAGTCGCCCAGATACGGTTGCGATGATGTAGCCATGTTCATTTGTAACTTGTGCACCGAGAGCTTCTAATCCATTGATGTGAAAGTCTAAACCACGTGAACCAATTGCATCCCCTCCCGGTAACGCAACTTCAGCGCGGCCAGTTCGAGTGAGAAGGGGTCCGAGTACGTTGATTGATGCCCGCATCTTGCGCACGAGATCGTAATCGGCTCGATGTTTTAATTGATCAGGAACCGAGATCGTTAATGTCAATGTGCTCTCATCATGTGAAACGTGACACCCGAGTCGGATTAAAAGCTCGGCCATGATAGAAACATCAGCAATGGTGGGCACATTGCCAAGATGGTGCACTCCAGGGGCCAAGAGAGCGGCCGCCATCAATTTGAGGATGGAATTCTTCGCGCCATACACCTGGACCTCGCCCTCCAGTCGGGCGCCTCCAGTGACCTCAAAACGTTCCATGTGGTTCATCGTAGAGGTTAAGCGTAAGGTAGGAGCATGGTGAATCTGACTCGTATCTATACAAAAACCGGAGATGATGGCACGACCTCGCTAGGGGATATGAGTCGCACCTCAAAGAACGACCCCCGTCTTGAGGCATATGCAACAGTAGATGAGGCCAACTCCAGTATTGGGGTGGTACTCGCGCTTGCAACACTCTCTCCTGAGGTGAAGAAGCTACTCACCCGAATCCAAAATGACCTCTTCGATGTTGGCGCGGATCTCTGCACGCCGATGGTAGATAACCCGCCCCATGAGCAATTGCGCATCCTGGAATCTCAGATCTCGCATCTTGAGGAGCAGATCGATCACTTCAATACCGATCTCACGCCGCTCCGCTCTTTTGTCCTTCCCGGAGGAACGGCAGCAGCAGCGCTATTACACGTTGCACGAACTGTCGTTCGACGAGCAGAGCGTTGCACTTGGGCGGCCATCCATGCATTTGGCGCTGGAGTCAATCCATCGACTGCGAAATATCTCAACCGACTTTCAGATCTGCTCTTTGTCCTTGCGCGTTATGAAAATAAGAGCGTCGGGGATGAGTTGTGGGTCCCGGGCGCTAATCGCTAGCAGATTACTTTTGGCGTAAGACTGCTTTAGCGGCGGAGAGTTCCTCGGGAAAAACCAGTAGCGCAATTCCATCTTTTGCTTGCACAAGATTGGCTTTGATATTTGAATCAATTAATTTCTTTCGCTCCATCTCGCCTTCGATAAAGTTGGCTGGATGACTCACCGGAACTAATAAACCATACTCATCACTATTCCCACTCTTTGCCGGCCTAGCTACATGGGATTTACCGCGGGAGAAGGTCCACTTGAGTAAGGGAATGAGGATAAGGAGTGCGAAGAATCCACCAAAGGCCTGTAAAAAAAGTTGGTTATTGATTCCACCGAGCATGGGTCAAAGAATAAGTGATAGGAGGTTAGCTTGCAGCCGGAGTAGCTGCCGGACTTGGATCGGCTGTGGGGGCAGTCGAAGGGGTAGCCGAAGGAGTTGGCGCAAGTTCGGGATTGGGAGTGAAAGTGTTACTAGGAACTTTTCCATCGCGTTTATCGCTCCGACAGAAAGCTCTCATATTAAGGATCTCGGCATAGCTCTCAACGGGCTCTTTGCTAATGAGGATTATTGTCTTAATCTCTCGCGCCTTTGAGGGTCCAGCAAGAGTTCGCAGATTCCCTAACACATCTGCATATCGTCCTATAACAATTGACTGCACTTCCCACCAATTACATTTACTCTTCGAAGCGACATAGACCACAGCGCAGACCCTCTTATCGCAGGCTTGAATCTCACTAAGTAAAGTCGTTTTAGCACTTAATACTCCGACGAGTTCTCGTTCACTTTTTGGAGTGGAGATATACACGCCATCGACTGCCTTGAATCCTTTTGGCGGCCATTTCGGCGAGGGAGAGGGAATCGGTTTTGAAATTTTTCTTGGGGCTGGCTTCTTCTTGGTTGTCTTCTTGGTTGTTTTCTTCGCTGGCTTCTTGGCTGGCTTCTTTTTAGCCGTTGGCGAAGACTTTGGTTTGGGGGTGCTTGCAGCGCTTGCGCCGGCAGAAATCAGAAAGCTACTTGTCGAGCAGAGTAAAAGAAGGGCGAGTGCGCTACCTAAAATCTGGAATTTTCTTCTCATCTTCGTTCCCAGCGGAAGGTCTTGATTGCGATGGCGAAGCCAGCAACTAACCATGCAGTGAGTACAAGAGCAGTCCGGCCATGCTCCCAACTCTTTGCTACCTCTTGTGCGGCAAAGGAATCTGGGAGAAAGACCGAGCGAACACCCTGAGTAAGCCACTTTAACGGGAAGAGGGCGGCAAAGTTCTGCATCCAGGTTGGTAGTTGAGTGAAGACGAAGAAGACACCGCTAAAGAATTGAAGAATGATCACGATTGGTGAAACAACTGCAGATGCCCCACGACCGCTCTTAGGCACAACTGAGAAGGCGATTCCAAGAATGGTCGAGCTGGTGATTCCCAAGAACATCACCCATGTAAGAGTTATCCACTTATCCGCAGTAGTAGGTAGCGATATTCCATAGAGCGCGACGCCAAAAGCCAGTAATAATCCGACCTGAATGATCATGCTGACAAATACCAGAATCACTTTTCCTATGAAATAAGAGGCGGTCGGCGCTGGCGTACCGCGCAAGCGCTTGAGGGTGCCATCATCACGCTCCATCGGGATGGTGATGGCTAATTGTTGGAATCCGGTATTCACAAGGCCTGATGCAATCATGCCGGCGACAAAATATTGGCTGAAGGTAACTCCAGGTGCAATCTCATCATTAAAGACTGCGCCAAAGATGAAGAGGAGAAGAATTGGGAAAAGGAGGGTGAAGACAACGCTCTCACGCTGTCGCATAAATTGTTTGATTTCCAAGATGCCACGCGCAAATCCAATCGCGAGCACGCCCGGTTGTTTTACCTTCTCGCTCACGCCTGTCCGCCAATCATCTGTAGGTAGATCTCTTCCAAAGTTGGGCGAACCATCGTGAGTTCCGGAATCTCACCAGGAATTCGCGCAGCAAGCTCTCTCACCAAATGAGTGGGAGTATCGGTGAGCTCGTGGTGAAGAGCACCATTCTCACGCCAACGAACATTGACCTTCTCGCGATCTCGTCCGCCTAATTTCTCTGGGGTAGCACAATCGACAATCACGCCATGGTTCATGACTGCGACGCGATCTGCAAGGGCTTCCGCCTCATCAAGATAATGGGTGCTCATTAGAATTGTTGTGCCGTTTTTGCGGAGTGAGCGAATGAGATCCCAGAACGAGCGACGCGCCTCTGGATCAAAACCTGTGGTTGGCTCATCGAGGAAGAGCAGCTCCGGATTACCGATGATTCCCAGTGCAACATCTAATCTGCGACGTTGACCTCCCGAGAGATGTTCTCCTCGAGCGTTCCGCTTCTCCTGCAAACCAACTGCTGCTATCACCTCATCGACATCGCGAGGATGCGAGTAGTACTTAGCAAAGTGGGTGAGGATTTCTACTACTGAAAGATCAGCAGCATCCTTCGTAGATTGGAGGACGATTCCCACTCGATTTCGCCAGGCGGGCAGATTTGTCCGCGCAGGATCCTCGCCGAGAACAGAGAGCTCACCACCATCGCGTTTTCGATAGCCCTCAAGGATTTCGATAGTGCTCGTCTTCCCAGCGCCATTTGGGCCAAGGAGGGCAAATATCTCTCCCGTTGCCACCTCAAGGTCTATTCCCTTGACTGCGTCAATACGCGCGCCTTTGCCATTACGGTATGACTTGGTTAAGGCGCGAACAGCGATTGCATTACTCACAGACCACACTCTATCGCTTGTAATCACTCTGAGATTTACCGAGAAATACTCACAATTACCTGCGAAAATACCTGAGTGAGTCCACGGAAGAACTATCGATCCAAGGGAGCGCGCCCGGATAATTCCGAAGGGGCAGAGCGCGAGCCTCGACCATCAAATGAGTGGGAAGAAGATGGATTCACAGTCCGTTCGCTCACTGGTTCGAGTTCGACAAAGGTCTATCGCTGTCCAGGTTGCGATCACGAAATTCGTACCGCGACCCCCCATATCGTGGCATGGCCTACCGAAGATCCTGATACCCGCAGACATTGGCATACCCCTTGTTGGAATTCTCGAAATAAGAGGGGGCCAAAGATCGAGCGGACGCGAAACGCCCCAAAATATTAGCTAGATATCAGTTAGCGCTTCTTAAATCCAGTGGGGCATTTTGGATTACTGCCTGAGACTTTGCGAATTACTTTTCCTTTAATGCACGAGATAGTTTTATTAGCAACCTTTTTTGTTGCTGCAGCCTGAGAACCAGAGGTTGCTGGCTGAGTCAACTTCTTCTCCTGAGTTAACTTCACTTTGATGACGGGGGAGGAGAAGGTGAAATTCTGTGCTGACAAAAAGAGCCATTCTCGTTTGACATCTTCACGAATGCTCTCAGTGGCAATCGTTTGCTCTTGACCATCAGCGCCCACTACCGAGATTGATGCTTGGAATGGCGCATCGCTGAAGCCATAGACGCAACGAGCGGTCTCACTTCGAATTGCCAAATCATAAGTTCCGCGAGTGAGGGTTACTCCATCTGCTAGATGATGAAGACCTGCAACTTTATAGTTGAGCGTTCCATTCTTAAATTCAGGCGCTCCATTCTCATAGATCAGCGCATTAGTCGTCACAATTCCCAGGAGCTTGGTCTTATCGTTAAAACACTGTGAGGTTACTTGCGGTTGATAGCCATTCACACTGGCACCCGATTGAATCAACCATTGCGCCTTAGCCCCAGGCATGGTCTTGAGAATGGGTTCGAAGGCGGCAAAGTCGGTGAAGTTTCCTACCGGGCTATATCCAAGTCCGCGGGTACCAGGAGTATTGACCAATTCGTTATATCCAAAATCATTACTTCCTAGACGAACTCGAGCATCAATTGCTGGATAGTTCTTTAACTCACTCTTCTTGATCACCCCATATGCACCAGGTGCGGCAACCGGGGCTCCTTCGATCGTGATCTTGTTGAATTTATTATCTAAAGGGGTGACATCCACTTTTATATCTTTAAGGCGTCCGTATAACCAACCTGTCATTTCATTGCCCATACGAAGAGTGAGCGCAGCGCGAGTATCGTCAGCAAAATCTGCCGCCTTGCCATAACTGCCACTATCTAGCCAAGCTGGATCCTTATAGATACCTTGAGACCCTCCAACGGGGCGCACACCGTATGTTGCTGCGCCATCAGGATTGACGCTCGAATAGGTTTCTAGTGGCGAGAAATCTCCCGGAATAATCTCCACAGGAAAAACATCTATCCGCATCGATTGCAGAGAAATCGGCGCGTTTCGTTTGCTGGCGCTACCTACTCCTTCGCGAAATTGGGAATACATGACTTTTACGGAGACGCCATAACTCTTCGTTCCAGCCTTATTGGTAATCGTGGGTGCGCTCCACAGACTTGGTCCGCCACCTGCGGGTAGGCCAGTCACTGGATCAGCCGGAGTTCGTGGCCCAGCAATCTCGCGCTCTAAAAGAGTCTGCTCAAGCGGGCCTGTGCCAGATCCAAGAGCAAGAGACTCAATGCACATTCGTTGAGTAGCAGTTGCGCACGGAGGCAAAATCAATTGCGCGTTGATTGCAGCGCCTTTCGTGCACTCTGGATCATCCATCGATGCACAGAGATACATTCCGCCAAGATCGTTCTTATCCTTTCGGAGCACATTGCTGTCGATAGTCGAAACTAATTGACCGAGACCAGGACGGGTCTCCTCAAAGGTAAATCCGAGATAGCCAGGTGTTGATGGCCCATCAGGGAGTAAATCAAAAATCGATGCGCTCTTACCTGGAAGAGCAGTTCCCAAGATTGAAACCAACGCAATCAAAGTTACAAGTACTGCTCGGCGTCGAAATAGCGCTCTCATTTGTGTCGAATTCTACTCAACGTTGTGATGACTTTATCTGCGAAAGCGCTCCGCTTGAATGAGGTAAATTCAAGAGGTAGATTGAATCGGGGTTTGACCACTGAGCGCGGATAGGTGAATTCCAATAGTCCTTCCGGCCCATGAATTCTGCCCATCCCACTGTCTTTCACTCCGCCAAAAGGCATGGAGCCCATCGCGGCAAAGGTGAAGACCGAGTTGATAGAGACCATCCCACAATGTAATTGCGAAGCAATCTGCTCACCATTGCGCCGCGACCAGACAGAGGCAGCAAGCCCGAACGAGGTGTCGTTTGCCTTTTCAATCGCTTCCTTCATATCGTTCACGGTATTAACTAAGAGAACTGGGCCAAAGGTCTCTTCCCGCATCGAGGGTGCATCCTCTGGAACATTTGTGATGATCACCGGCTCCACAAATCGTTCGCCCACTGAACTCTGGTCTCCAACTACCTGCTGACCATGTTTGAGCGCATCATTCACATGGCGTTTGATAATCTCTATTTGAGCAGGGCGAGTAGCGGCACCGTAATTTACTCCCGCCTTGATTTCATGAGCACGTTCTCTCAATATTTCTAGGAAGCGTTCAGCTACTTCGTGATGGACGTAAATCCGCTCTGCCCCGATACAACTCTGTCCGGCATTTGCCATCCCCGACCAGAGCGCGTGCTCTGCTGCTCTATTTAAATCGGCATCACTATCGATAAGTACTGGGTCTTTGCCGCCACACTCAAGGACAAAAGGAATCATTCGCTCTACACATGCTGCGGCTACCTTTTTAGCCGTTGCGGTCGAACCTGTGAAGGAGATTTTATCGACGCCATGATTGATCAATGCAGCTCCTACACTTCCAGCGCCCGTGACAACTTGGAGCAGATGACGTTCCGGCACGATTTCTGCAAGTGTCTGCGCTAACCAAAGGCCAATTCCCGGAGTGAATTCACTCGGTTTGAAAATTACCGTGTTCCCTGCAGCAAGTGCGTATGCAATTGAACCTATTGGAGTGAAAATCGGATAGTTCCATGGCCCAATGACCCCGACCACGCCAAAGGGAACTCGATCTACATGTGCGCTCATATTTGCCATCAAGAGTCCTGGGGAGCGGTGATGTGGACGTAAATAGAAAGAGGCCTTTCGAGCAGCCCAGGCAATATGTTCGCAGGCAATCGCTGCCTCTAAATCGGCATCGCTTCGCGGTTTACCAGATTCGGCAACTATCAAATCTGCCGCCTCTGTTAAGCGCGAAATTAGGAGCGCATTCCATTTCAGGAGAATCGCCCGTCGTTTACTAAATGAGAGATTGGCCCACCAGAGCGCCGCTGCTCTTGCTCGATTGATTGATTGCGCTACCTCGTCATCGCTGGTGATTGGATAGGTATGAAATAGCTCTCCAGTTGCCGGGGCAAAGGTAGAGAACGTTGCTACATCACTCATGAGCGCCCTCTCCTGCGATACTTACCCTCTTATGACAAGGCTAGAGGTTATCCGCGCTGCAACGGTACTGCCAGCGCTACGAACCCCCGTTCGGCTGCGAACCGCCGACGGGCTCTCCCTCGTCGGTGAGTTGGCATTGCCCGAGCACGGTTCGGTGCTGGGGGCATTGATCATGCTCCACCCACTTCCCACTCATGGCGGGATGATGGATAGCCACGTCTATCGCAAAGCTGCCAATCGTCTCCCCGCGCTCGCCGACTTAGCAATCTTTCGCTTTAACACGCGAGGTACCGAGAGTGAACAAGGTAAGAGTGAGGGTGAGTTCACCAATGGAGTCGATGAACGCTTTGATGTCGAAGCGGCAATTGAGTTCGTTGCCCGAGAGTTGCCTGATGTATCCAACATCTGGGTGGTGGGTTGGTCATTTGGTACCGACCTTGCGCTAAAACATGCACGTGCTCCGCGCGTCAAAGGTTTGATCTTACTAAGCCCTCCGCTGCGCACTTCACAAGCGAGCGATTTGGAGTGGTGGGCCAATGATGGACGACGAGTTATCGCGATAGTTCCGGAATTCGATGATTTTCTACCACCCAATCAAGCACGAGTGCGGTTTGCCAAACTCACTCAATTGGAGATGATTGAAGTAGAAAATGGTAAGCATCTTTGGATAGGTGAAGCCTCAGTACAACGGATTCATAATGAGATTGTGAAGATCGTTAATCCGACGAAGTATCCGCTTCCAACCGAATATGAACTTACTTAGTCTCTGCTCGCGGTAAGACAACTTCATCGATAATCAATAGCACAGCGGCGGCAATCGGCACAGCCAGAAGTGCGCCCACTAAACCTAATAGTGAGGTACCGACGAGTGCAGCGATGATTGTCACGAGCCCAGGAATCGCCAAGTTTCGCTTCATAATTCGCGGCACAATGATGTAATTCTCAATCTGCTGATAGAGGATGTAGGCAATAAGGATTATCAAGCCTTTAGTTGGACTCTGTGAGAATGCAACGAGAGTCACCACTCCTGCACCAATGAAATGACCTATCAAAGGAATCAAGGCACAGACAAAGACGAACATCCCAAGTGATACTGCATACGGCAGACTCAAAATCGCCGAGAAGATTCCAATGAAGAGCGCAGCAAGAAAGGCAACCAAAATCTGACTTCCCACGAAAGTTCCGATGCGCGCGATGATTGCATCAGAGATCTTCGCGATTCGCTCTCGTCGCGATGCTGGAGCGATTCGGTAAGCAATCTTTGTGATCTGTGGAAGCGATGCCATGAAATAGAGAGTAAGTATCAAGATAGTTAACGTAGCGAATGTGCCATTAAGGACAAACTTTCCTACTCCGACAAGTCCGCCAAATGCAGTGAGGACAAATTTGTCATCTTCAATCCACAGCCGGGTGTTCTTCTCCAACGTATCGAGGAATCCATATTGGTCATTAAGGTGGGCAAAAGTCGCATTGGACCGTAATTGATTAATGAGATCTGGCGCCGAAGTGACTAGTTGATTAGTTTGAGAAATAATCGGAGGAATAATCAAAATCGAAAATAGTGTGACAAAGCTCAAGACGGAGAAAAGCATCACTATTACAGCAAGTGGTCTGCTTAGCCCTCGACCACGAAGAAATTCAATTGCTGGGTTGAGCCCCATCGCAATAAAGAGCGAGACCAGAATCAACACAAAAACCTGACTTGCTGAGGCCAATGCCCGAGTCAGCGTGAGCGCGGCAAGTGCGCCAAGCGCGGCTATAAAACCGAAATAGAACGGATGCGTTCTGCTAAAAGGTGCGCCTACCTCACCGAACTCTTTACCGAGATCTTGAGCCATATGAGGAGTTTATCGAGCAGCTTTACTGCTCTTCAATCAATTCAATAAGAACTCCACCGCAATCTTTGGGGTGGAGAAAGTTGACGAGCCAGCCGTGAGTCCCGCGTTTTGGCTCCTCGTAGAGAGTGCGAATATGAAGAGCACGCGCTTGCGCAGCTGCCTGCCGCACATCTTCCACGCGAAAGGCGAGTTGCTGCATCCCTGCCCCGCTCTTATCGAGAAAACGCGCAATAGCTGAGTCAGGTGTGAGCGGGGCAAGAAGCTGAATGAGCGTTCCGGAGTTTGAGCCAACTTCGCTGCCTATCGCCAACATCGCCTCCACTACGCCCTGCTCCTGGTTCTCCTCTTGATGGAGTACCTGCGCATTAAAGGCACCTTGGTAGAAGGTGATGGCTGCCGCCAGATCAGGGACGGCAATGCCTACATGATCGATGGCAAGGATTCCGGTAATCGCAATGGGGCTCATATAGTCGTATCGTGGCAGATGTGGGAGAGATAAGTCTTGCGGCGCTCGCCGGTGGCGAGATGGAGTTGGTGGCAGAGGCGATTAGCGCTGTTGAGAATGGTGAGGTCGATTCGGCAGCAGCATCTGCAATTGAAGGCCTTGTCACTCAACTACCTGCTCATGCTCGCCAGAGGATAGGGATCACCGGAAGTCCTGGAGTGGGTAAGTCGACCTTGACGGGGGTTTTAATTAAGGAGTTTCGCAATCAAGGGCGAAAAGTTGGCGTGCTCGCCGTAGATCCCTCTTCAGTGATTAGCGGTGGCGCCCTTCTTGGAGATCGAATCCGGATGCATGAGCATTATCGTGATTCGAAGGTGTTCATCCGCTCGATGAGCGCACGCGGACACCTTGGCGGCCTTGCACAAGCAACACCACTTGCTAGCAAAGTACTTACTCTGGCTGGCTATTCACCGGTAATCGTGGAGACAGTTGGCGTAGGTCAGAGTGAAGTAGAAGTAATGCACCATGTTGATACCACACTTTTAGTGTTATCACCTGGCGCCGGCGATGATATTCAGAGCGCCAAAGCAGGCATCATGGAAGCAGCAGATATTTTTGTCATCAACAAGAGCGATCGAGATCTTGCAGGTGCCCAAAAGTTACGACAAGAAATAATTCGGTCACAAGAAATCTCACATCGCAGTGATGGTTGGGTTGCGCCAGTGGTGATTGTGAGCGCATTGGAGCGAAGCGGAATATCTGAACTCCTTGATGCTCTCACTGGCCATCAACAATTTTGCGCCCGGATTACTAGCTAGCTTGCTCGCTAGGATAGAGCTATGGCCAAACTCCCCAGTCAGTTCAATCGTGCATTTGACCTGAGTTCATTGAAAGAGCCGCCTAGCATTCCAGGCGGAACGGTCATTGAAGCGAATGAGCGGATATTCGTTGAACAATTGATTCCGCTCTCGAAGCAGAAATTAGTAGTGGTCGTGCTGTGGACTCCGCGCAGCAGTGAGAGCGTTGCTCTCGTTGATCTCCTGACGAGAATCTCGCGAGAGGCAGAGCAATCCCACGCTTGGCAATTAGCAACAGTTAACGCTGATGTGGAGAGCGCGATTGTCGAGGCGCTCCGGGCCACTGGAGTTCCCACCACAATTGCCCTTATTGCCGGACAAGTTGCCCCACTTTTTGAAGGACTCATTCCGCCAGAGCAATTGAGTGAATTGTTGGAAAAAGTCGTCGAACTGGCAAAGAAACAGGGAGTTGCTGGAGGCGCTAGCGAGAGTAATCCGGCTGAAGAGGTCGAGGAGCCAGAGGTAATCGCCGCATATGGTGCGCTCGCCGTCAATGATCTCGCTCGTGCTCAATCGGAGTTCGAGAAGTTACTGGCCCGTAAACCCAATGATAAAGATGCGCTCCAAGGTCTAGCCAACATTGCGCTACTTACTCGAATTACCGGACATGATGGAGGGGAGGTGATGGCAAAAGCAGAGTCGGATGCGCACGATATTGAGAATCAGAAGATTGCAGCGGATTTTCAATTTCTATCCGGAGATATCTCTGGAGCCTTCTCGCGTTTGATCAATCTCATACAACTCACAGTCGGAGATGAACGAGAATCCATCCGCCTTCAGGTATTGTCGCTTTTTGCAATGTTGGAACCCGGTGATCCGGAATTGGTAAAGGCGAGAAGTGCATTGGCGAGGGCGTTATTTTGAGTAGTGAAGTGAATTCCACAGCAGGTGGGGAAGTAACCCCAGGACAGGTTCGCCTCTTTTCCACCCTACATTTCCTCTTCGGTCTTGGAATCATGAGTTGGGTCACTCGCTTCGTCGATGTGAAACGAAATCTCGGTTTGAGTAATGCTGAATTCGGCTCCCTTCTCACCATAGGAACAATCGGATCGCTAACCGCCTTTCTCGTTATGGGCCATCTTGTCAATATACATGGCGTCCGTCGCATTCTGACCATCAGCTCGATCAGTACATTCATGTTGATAGCTGCGGCGACGTGGATTACCAGTCCAGTCTTTTTCATGTTCTTCAATATTTTTATCGCTGCCGCTATCTCAGGATTCCACGTCTCCATCACGACGCAGACAATGTGGATGCAGGAGCGGCTGCAAAATGGATTTGCCTCTCGGATGTCTGGGGTTTGGTCAATCGGTGCTCTGCTCACCTCTGTGATTTCTATTCTCGTCGCGAAATTGCTTTCCATAGAAATTCATGTAACTGCACTCAGCGCGATTGTCACTATAGTTACCTTGATTATTATTCGGAAACTCTCACCAATCTTCTTGGGTAAGAATCCGCAGGAGGCTGAGAAGGATGCCTTCGTTCTCGCCAAGTTCTTCACGACCCTGAAAGTAGATTGGATAGTCGCGTTCGGACTTCTCTTTGGGAGCATCTTGGAGTTCGTTACTGCTGACTGGTCATCGATCTATGGACGTGAAGAGTTAGGCCTTGATGCTTCGCTCAGCGTGGTTCCCTACTTCATCTTCATCTTTGCGATGATTCTGGGGCGCTTTAATTTCAGCAAACTCGAGAAAAGATATAACTTAGAGAAGCTGGTTACAGTTTTTGGAATTGCTGGCGGCTTATCTATGGGCCTTGGAATCATCTTCGGCAAAGTGGTTGCCGGCTCCGCACCGATTCTTGGATTAGTGGTCTGCGGTATTGGATTTGCCGGTGGGGGATACGGCCTCTCCTTTATGTGGGCGGTATTCAACCTGCGCGGGATTGAGCGGAGCGATCTAGGAACGAGCGCGGTAATCTCGCAATTGGCGCTCTTTCAGAACCTCTCGGTCTTTGTGGTGAAGAACGTCGTAGCGATTGCAGCCGGAATCTTTGGGTTACCGATTGCGATGTTGATTCCCTGCATCATGTTGATGTTCGTTGGGTACTTCTTAAGACGTGCGAGCGTCAATTAAAACTTTATCTATCTAGCCTGAACCCTCGGTATTTCCTGGATCTGCGGCAGAAACATCATGTAACGTATATTTGTCGATTGCTTGCTCAACGACAGCGGCTGCAATCTTTCCTTCGAGAGCAAGTCGTGCCAGCGTAGCTACGACAATCGATTCTGCATCGACGCGGAAGTGACGGCGGAGCGCTCCGCGAGTGTCGGAGAGTCCGAAGCCATCGGTGCCGAGTGAGGAGAAGCGAGCGCCGAGCCATGGTGCGATTTGATCCTGAACGCTTCGCATGAAATCACTGACGGCCACTATTGGGCCGCTCGTTCCCTCAAGTTTCTGGGCTACATACGCTTTCTCAAGATTATTGGGGTGCATCATGTTGTGGCGATCTACCGCTAAACCATCGCGGCGGAGTTCATTCCATGAGGTCACTGACCAGATGTCGGCACTGACCTTCCAGTCAGTGAGCAAGAGCTCTTGCGCCTTGAGCGCCCAGTTAACAGCAACTCCCGAGGCCAGGATCTGCGCTTTCTGTGCGTCTGGTTCGGCGCCCTCTACACCTTCTACTCCTGCTTTGAGGTGATAGATACCTTTGAGTAAGCCCTCGACATCAAGTTTCTCTGGCTCTGCAGGTTGTACATAGGGCTCGTTGTAGACGGTGAGGTAGTAATAGATGTTCTCACTATTCTCGCCATACATGCGCTTGATGCCATCTTTGATGATGTGACCGACTTCGTATGCGAATGCTGGGTCATATGCGATGACTGCAGGATTTGTTGATGCAAGTAGATGCGAGTGACCATCTTCGTGCTGGAGACCTTCGCCGTTGAGTGTGGTCCGTCCTGCGGTTGCGCCCAAGACAAAGCCTCGCACAAGTTGATCGGCTGCTGCCCAGAATGAATCACCGGTACGTTGGAATCCAAACA
>VGAL01000025.1 GCA_016870715.1 Actinomycetota bacterium
ATCGCCAGTAGTAGAGGTATCTTCGAGTGCTAATACTCTTCGCCCTTTTACATCGGGCCCTTCGATTCGCCGTTGCAACCCATGATGTTTTTCACTCTTGCGGACGACAAAAGCATCGATTTTTTTTCCACGTTGATGCGCAACGTGGAGCATCGCAGTTGCGATGGGATCAGCGCCAATTGTTAATCCACCAACTGCGTCGTAGTCGAGATGTGCAGTGGCATCGAGCATCACTTCACCCACGAGAGGTGCTGCCACAGAATCCAGAGTTACTCGACGTAAATCTACGTAATAATCAGCTTCTTTACCGCTGGAAAGAATGACCTTCCCGTGGACAACAGCCTTTGATTTAATCTCTTCTAAAAGTGATTCTCGTGCGCTCATAGTGCGCCATACTAATGAATTATTGATTCTCTGGGCGATAAATGACGAGTGATTTTGGTGGATTTTCTGCGAGAAGTGCATTCACTTCCTGACGTAACTGCGCAACTTCTCCATCAAGTCGTGCGACGGTCGCCTCTAACTCCATGATTCGTGCAATTCCTGCAAGATTGATGCCATCGTGGGTTAACTTTGCAATAGCTCGAAGTAAAACGACATCACGTAACGAATATCTCCGCCCACGTCCGCTGCTGCGCCCTGGTGAAACCAGGCCTAACCGATCGTATTGTCGGAGCGTTTGTGGGTGCATACCAGCTAATTCCGCAGCTACTGAGATCACATATACCGGAGTCTCATCTCCTAATTCTTTAGCATCTCTATGTTCGCGAGTCATGAACGCGCCCGCTTACGAAGATCTTCTCGTGGATCTGCGCCTTTGCTCTCTTCTTGGTAGCTCTCGAGCGCTTTCTTCGCCTTACCATCGACTCGTTGAGGGACAGAAACTTCGATTGTTACGAGAAGATCTCCAGCGCTGCCATCTTTTCGAGTGATACCGCGCCCTTTAATGCGAAGAGTTTTACCGTTTGCAGTACCGGCAGGAAGTCGAAGAGTTACCTCTTCGCCAGAGAGAGTTGGTACCGAGATATTGGCGCCCAACGCTGCTTCGGGGAATGTCACCGGAAGAGTGAGAAGTAGATTCTCTTCTTTTCTTGAAAAGACCGAATGGGGAGCGACGTTTATCGTGATGTACAAATCTCCAGCTCCAGCCTCACCAGGGGCGCCTTTGCCACGGACGCGAATCTTTGCTCCATCGTTTACTCCTGCAGGAATCTTTGTCGTAACGGGGCCACTTGGTGAATTAAATGTCAGTTGAGTTCCACTAATCGATTCGCGAAAAGAGATAGTTGCTTGGGCCTGCATATCAGCGCCGCGTCGCGGCCCGCGCTGACCACCAAAGAGATTGCCAAAGATATCTCCAAGATCGCCAAAACCTCCGGCCGAGAAATTCCCTTGGAAACCTCCATTGGGAACGCCACCCTGTTGGAAGAGTGTGCGCGCTTGATCGTATTCAGCGCGCTTCTTCTCGTCGGAGAGAATGTCATAGGCCTCAGAAACTGCTTTGAAGCGCTCTTCGAGGGTCTTATCCCCTTTTGTTTTATCGGGGTGAAGTTCGCGCGCAAGTTTCCGATAGCGTTTTTTAATCTCATCGCTATCGGCGCTCTTCTCTACGCCAAGGATCGCGTAATAATCCTTTTCGTATAAGTCTTTTGCGGCCATCTATTTTTCCCAGATCTCTTACTCCGGATCGGTTACTGCGACCCGAGCGGGGCGAAGTACTCGATCTTTTAATTTGTATCCTGGTTGCAAAATCGCAGTCGCAGTTGCTTCGGTTACATCGGCTGATGTTAAGTGCATCAGCGCCTCGTGAATTTGCGGATCAAAAGGCATTCCCGCTTCACCGAACTTGACTAATCCCAACTTCTCGACAGTTCGTTCGATCTGTTCAGCAACTGATTTAAATCCACCCGCTAACTCACCATGTTCACGGGCGCGGTCGAGGTCATCAAGGACTGGCAATAACTCCATCAAGAGAGCCGCTATTGCTAACTCGCTTGCTAGAGCCCGGTCGCGTTCGACCCGCTTACGGTAATTCTGATACTCCGCTTGTAACCGTTGGAGATCTGCGGTGAGTTCAGCAACAGGGTTAGCGCCCCCTGAGGATTCTCCATTCTCTGAAGAATTCTCAAGTGGGGCGCTCTCCTCTGTGACTACCGAACTAGTCTCGTCGCTCATTTCTCTTCGACGATCTCTGCATCCTCAACGCCATCTTCAGTTGGTTTCGCTGATGCGCCTGCAGCAGCATTTGCTTCGTACAACGCTGCCCCGAGAGTCTGGCTGATTGTCGCTACCTTCTCGGTTGCGCTCTTGATTGCTGCAGTGTCAGTTCCCTCAAGGGCGCTCTTAAGGTCGGCGAGCGCGGATTCGACTTCGCTCTTCTTTGATGCAAGGTCGCCTTCGTTGAACTTCTCGGAGTTATCAGCGATGAACTTCTCGGTCTGATAGACCAAAGATTCTCCATTGTTACGAATCTCGGCCTCTTCACGACGAGCCTTATCCTCTTCGGCATGTGATTCGGCTTCGCGCATCATGCGATCGATCTCATCCTTTGGAAGCGCAGATCCACCTGTGATGGTCATCCGCTGTTCTTTACCGGTACCAAGATCCTTCGCCGATACGTGGACGATTCCGTTGGCATCGATATCGAAGGTGACTTCGATCTGTGGCACGCCACGTGGCGCTGGCGGAAGGCCGGTTAGTTCGAACATACCGAGCTTCTTGTTGTAAGCAGCCATTTCGCGCTCACCTTGGAAGACCTGAATCTGCACCGCTGGCTGATTGTCATCAGCGGTAGTGAAAATTTCGCTTCGCTTTGTTGGAATCGTGGTGTTTCGCTCGATGAGCTTGGTCATGATTCCACCCTTGGTCTCGATACCAAGTGATAGCGGAGTCACATCAAGAAGAAGGACATCCTTCACTTCACCCTTGAGCACACCTGCTTGAAGCGCAGCTCCTACCGCGACAACTTCATCGGGATTTACACCCTTATTTGGCTCACGTCCACCAGTGAGTTCCTTCACCAAATCAACGACTGCTGGCATACGAGTTGAACCACCAACGAGAACGACATGGTCGATCTTGTTAATTGGGATTCCAGCATCTTTAAGGACTGCTTGGAATGGAACCTTGCATCGATTAAGAAGATCTGCGCTCATCTGTTGGAACTGCGCGCGCGTGACGGTCTCATCGAGGAAGAGTGGATTCTTATCGGCATCTACCGTGATATACGGGAGATTGATAGATGTTTGCTGTGAGGATGAGAGTTCGATCTTTGCTTTTTCAGCAGCCTCACGAACACGTTGCATCGCCATCTTATCTTTTGTTAAGTCGATGCCGTTCTTGCTCTTAAATGTTGCAACAAGATGGTCAACTAATTTTTGATCCCAATCATCGCCACCAAGTTGATTATCGCCATTGGTTGCCTTTACTTCGACAATGCCATCACCGATTTCAAGAAGTGATACATCGAAGGTTCCACCACCAAGGTCAAAGACAAGAATGGTCTGCTCCTTCTCGCCCTTATCCAAGCCATACGCAAGCGCTGCTGCAGTTGGCTCGTTGATAATGCGAAGTACGTTGAAGCCAGCAATCTCGCCAGCTTCTTTCGTTGCCTGACGTTGTGCATCACTGAAATAGGCAGGAACAGTAATCACTGCATCAGTGACCTTCTCGCCAAGATAACTCTCGGCATCACGCTTTAACTTTTGTAGGACGCGCGCGCTAATTTCTTGTGCGGTGTATCCCTTTCCATCGATATCAATTGTCCAGGTGGTACCCATGTGACGTTTTACGGAGCGAATCGTTCGCTCGACGTTGGTCACGGATTGACGCTTGGCAACCTCACCGACAAGAACCTCACCATTCTTTGCGAATGCGACAATCGAGGGGGTGGTGCGGGCGCCTTCGGCGTTAGCGATAACGGTGGGCTCGCCACCCTCGAGAACGCTGACCACGCTATTGGTCGTTCCAAGATCGATACCTACTGCTCTAGCCATATCTGTTTTCTCCCTAGTTACTTCTCTTGTTTCTGTTCTGGCGCTAAGGCGGGGTGGAAGGCTATCAAATAACCTGAGCCACCTCGACTCAACTTTTACTACTTGGGAGAACGCAAGGGATGAGGTACTTATTCCCACTCATTCCCGGGATATGACCGGGATATGACCGGGCTATTTCTGGGTGGGGAGCACCTTGAGGAGTCGCTGAGCCACATCAAGGACTTCGATCTCGGATTGACGGCCGGTCATCCCATCGCTGACCATGACCCGACAAAACGGACAAGCCACTGCCACCTGGTCGGCTCCAGTGGCAATCGCCTCATCAACGCGATTGAGGTTGATTCGAGAGCCCAACTTCTCTTCCATCCACATTCGCCCACCGCCGGCGCCGCAGCAGAAGGAGCGATCCTTATTTCGGGGCATCTCGATCAATTGGGCACCAGTTGCCTCGAGTAATTCGCGGGGTGGTTGATAGATCTCGTTATGACGACCCAAGTAGCAAGGATCGTGATAAGTCACGCTCTCTTGTGACTGCGCTACAGGTTTTAATCTGCCTTCACGTACAAGTTGATTAAGTAATTGAGTGTGATGAACCATCTCTAATTCAAAACCGCTTTGCGCGTAATCACGACCAATTGTCGTAAAGCAGTGTGGGCAAGTGACCACAACTTTCTTTGCGCCTCGAGTGCCAAAAGTTTCTTGAAGAGTTTCGATATTTTCTCGCGAGAGAATTTGGTAGAGAAACTCATTACCCGCTCGGCGCGCAGGATCTCCTGTACAGGTTTCACGTTTTCCTAACACCGCAAAGGTAACCCCAGCGCGATAGAGAAGCTCTGCGACCGCCTTCGTAGTTTTCTTTGCACGCTCTTCGTAAGCGCCCGCACACCCAACCCAGAAGAGATACTCCACATCATCGGGAATCTCTCCCTCTAATACTTGAATGGGGAAATCACACTCTGTAATCCATGCATTCCGATCATGGCGATTAGCGCCCCAAGGGTTACCCGCTTTTTCAAGGTTCTTAAAAGTGTTACCCAACTCAGTTGAAAATTCAGATTCGATAAGGACTTGAAAACGACGCATATTAATAATGTGATCGGTATGTTCGATATCAACTGGGCACTCATTGACGCACGCGCCACATGTGGTGCATGACCAGAGCACATCAGGAGTAATAGGTCCCTCTAATGCAACCATAGGCGCATCACTGGAAACTTTTGTGAGCGCATGATCGCGCATCGCCATAATCAAAAGCTTGGGAGATAACGGTTTTTCGGTATGCCAGGCTGGGCACTGTGATTGGCATCTGCCGCACTCAGTGCAACTAGCCATATCAAGTAGCCCTTTCCAGGTGATATCCGCGGACTTCCCAATGCCAAAGACATCATCATCTTTAGGGTCTTCAAAATCTATTGGCTTGCCATGGGAGAGCATCTCGGGAACTGGACCTAATGAATTACGCCCATCTGCATAACGTTTGAAATAGATATTGAAGAAAGCTAAGAAGCGATGCCATGCCACACCCATGGTGAGATTAAGGGCGATGACAACAAACCAGGTCATCGAGACCAGAATCTTTATCAATGCCACGATAGCTATCTGATTTTCAATCGCGCTCATCGATTGCCCGTTGAATACCTCTACAACAAAACTGGTAAGCGGATATTGCGCGCTCCAACCTGTAACCCCTTCGAGTGCCCCTTCTAAACCACGAAGCGCAATTACACAGAAAACAATTGCAAGGATCGTTCCCTCGACGTAGTACGCCTTCCAGCTCCCTGAGCCATAGAAGCGTGATCTGCGTCCGCGATTCTTGAGGCGAGTGACTTGTCTAATTCCAATCAACGCAACGATGCCGACTCCAGTAAGCCATGCAATCGCCTCGACAATCCAGAGGTAAGGAGTGAAGTGGCCAATTCCAGGTATGACGAAATGTGGGTCGATGACTTGGCCAAATGCAGTGATCAGAGTTCCAAGCAGCGCGCCAAAGCCGACCATCACAAACCAGTGAGCGATTCCCGTTCCAGTAAACCTCGTCATCTTGGTATGACCGAGCACTTCTTTAAGGAGATTGCCCCAACGCGCACCCGAATTATCCGAGCGGGTCGGATCGGGTTGACCTTGCTTAAATATCGCAATCAATTCTCTGACTTTTAACGAAAGAATGATGAGTGCAAGTGCTGAGTAAAGATAGGCAATTACCGCAAGGACGATCATGAGAGAAAGGGTACTAGAGAGGTAATTTATTGGTTCTCTGGCGCAAACCAAGTCTTCCAAATAGATAGCCCAACGATATAGAGGGGGGCTCCAACCAATATCGGTTCTAACCATCCCGGACCATCAGGATATTGGGCGGAAAGCCAAGCGAGCGATACAAAATACACAACCGCTATCGCAAGCGTAAGTGGGCGCAACTTACTCACTCGAACGATATGTGGGAATTGAACTTTTGAAAGTGAAAGTCCGCAGAGAAAGAGAATCACCAATTGTTTTGCTGCAGTGCTTGCGTCAAGAATTAAAAGCGTTGGAACGACTATATTCCATGCTGCAGGAAAACCATTAAACCAATGATCTTCTGTCTCTTGATCGGTGCGCGCAAACCATAACGCGCCCGTGAAGATAATTAGAGCAGCAAACCAGAACTCTTGTCCTTTAGGCAACATATTTAATTCAATGAGTAGCGCAACAGGTACAACTACACATGTCACATAATCAACAACTAGATCAAGAATGTGGCCATTGATCTGAGGAGCATGAGTTGTGATATCAAGTCTTCGTGCGAGTGGACCATCAAATCCATCAATAAGTTGGCAGACAATCAACCAAATCAATCCGGCTCGGATATTGCCACTCATCACCGCGCTGAGTGAGAGCAAGCCTGCGATTGCCCCGCTTGCAGTAAATGCATGGAGGAGGAAACCTTTTTGTGCCTGAGTAAAGAGGAGCTTGCGTGCCACAGCGACTCCTCACCTACTTCTCATTCAAGCGCGACTGTGAACGATACGCTCTCCTGGTGTCGCTATCTACCACCGAGAAGGAACGGCTCTGGGTCGGACTCGTCGTTCTTTATGGAGTGGGTAAATCAATCGTGGTCTGGCACACGCTAGGTAAGTACGGCGTGAATGCTCTGCTCTACTTCATCTTCGATATCGGCGCCGCTATTCCCTACGGAATCGCCACCGCTCGCGTGGTGATCTATGGCTTAGTGCGAGATTGGCCGAGAGTGCGAATCTGGGGCGCCATTGCCCTAGTCACTCATTTCATCCCTGACATCTATATATTCGCTGTGCTCAACGAGCCACCGCCGCTACTCATGGACGGGCTACTTCTGATTGTCGTTCTCTTCACGATTGTGGCGATTATCGGGGTAATTCGACAGCTTCAGAGGCAAAAGAGCGCCACTCCTGAGGTCGATTGAGGCTGATTCTCAGTTTATTCTCAGGCTAATCTCGCACCATACGGGTACCAACCCGTTCGATCCAGGTGTGAGGTGAGGTCTTGTGGCTACCATTACTAAAGAGATCAAAGAAGAAGCCAAGCGAATCCTCATTGTGGATGATGAGCCGAATATCAATGATCTTATTTCTACGAGTCTAAAATTCTCTGGATTCGATGTTCGCTCCGCGATGAATGGGGCGCAAGCGCTCGCTATCGCCGAAGAGTTCAAACCACATGCGTTAGTACTTGATGTGATGATGCCGGGAATGAATGGCTTTGAAGTCTGTGGGAAGCTCCGTAAAGATGGTTTGAAAGTCGGCGTTTTATTTCTCACGGCCAAAGACTCTACCGACGACAAAGTTACCGGGCTAACTATTGGCGGCGATGACTACATGGTGAAACCTTTTAGTCTCGAAGAATTAATTGCTCGAGTGCGTGCAATCCTTCGTCGCACTGGAGATATCGAGATAGATATAGATGACGAATTAATTCGATTTGCTGATTTGGAGTTAAATGAGGCTACTCATGAAGTACGCCGCGGTGGCGTTCTCATTGAACTTTCACCAACGGAGTTCACTCTCCTACGTTATCTTTTGATTAATGCCGATCGAGTTGTTTCGAAGGCACAGATTCTCGACCATGTTTGGCAATACGACTTCCGCGGCGATGCAGGAATTGTTGAAACTTATATCTCGTACTTACGGAAGAAGATTGATACCTTCGAACCGCACTTGATTCATACAGTACGTGGGGTGGGTTATCGATTGCGGTTGCCTAGCAAGGTGGCGTAAGTATTAAGTATTCGTTCGGTACCGCGAGCCTCAAAAATCGCTTGACAGTTAGCGTTCTCGTTTTGAGCGCTCTGGGAATCGGCGTTGCTGATTTCGCCGCTTACACCGCCCTTAAAAGTTATCTCATTGGGCGCCTTGATGATCAACTCAATGATGTTGCGGGTGGTTCCTTTCTAAGACTTGACCGGGCTGGCATAGATGCTGATGATGACGATGATGGTGATCGACCTGGTGGTCCGTTACGTAAAGTGCCTTCCGCAATCAGCGTCACGCTTCTTGATCCTTCAGGGACGATTATTGGCCGACTTGGTGGCGAGTTAAATACTGAACGAGTTGAACGCGTTGTTGCGGGGATTACTCCTACAGTTGTTGCAGCGAAAAAAGGAAAGCCCTTCACCATCATTAGGGATAAGGCGCATTTCCGCGTCCTTGCGCGCTTATTGCCTTCAGGCGCGGGAAGTGCGGTCGCTGCGCTCTCACTCGAGGATGTGGAGCGGACTCTTGGTCGACTGCAAATCCTTTTTCTCTTTATAGGCTTACTTGTCTTGCTTCTGGTTGGAGTCATCTCTCGCGTAGCAATCCGGCTGAGCATGAAGCCCCTCACAGCAGTTGAGGGGACAGCAGAAGCAATTGCAAGTGGGGATCTCTCTGCTCGTTTACCCGATGCAAAACCCGACTCTGAAGTGGGCAGGCTTACCGCAGCCCTCAACCGAATGCTTGGAAGAATCGAAGAGTCCTTCGCCGTACAAAGGAGGAGCGAAGAGAAACTCCGACGCTTCGTTGCTGACGCTAGCCATGAGCTTCGAACGCCGTTAACTGCAATTCGAGGTTTTGCCGAGCTCCATCGCCAGGGAGCAATTACTGGAGAAGAGAGAACACGTGAGTTGGTCGGACGTATTGAAGGTGAATCAAAACGTATGAGTGCACTAGTCGAGGATCTATTAACTCTTGCCCGTTTAGATCAGGCGCGACCGCTCGCCCAAGAAGCAGTGGATGTGAAGAAGATTTCAGAGGAAGTCATTCAGGCCGTTAAAGCAGGAAATCCAGATGCGAATATCTCACTTCAATCATCGGAAGATGAATTATTCATCATCGGTGATTCAGTCAAGATTTATCAAGCAGTTCTCAACTTGGCAGTGAACGCCGCAATTCACACACCCGAAGGGACTCCAATTACCGTTTCAATCTCGCAAAGTGAGGAAAGCGTTCAGATAAGAGTAAGTGATCTGGGACCAGGGCTCACGCCAGAGCAACAAACTCGAGTCTTTGAAAGGTTTTACCGAGTAGATCAATCACGCGCGCGAGCTGGGGCTGAAGGAAGTGGCCTTGGGTTATCGATTGTGCAAGCGATTGTGGAGGCTCACCAGGGCAGCGTTGACATCGAGAGTGAATTAGGTCGTGGGACGACCTTCACCTTAACTTTTCCAGTAAAAGAAATTTAATTGATTTTGCTTTGGTGAAAATTTAGCCACGATTTACTTGGAGTTGGCCCACGCTGTCCCTGATACCGCGAACCGTACACCGCACTGCCATAAGGGTGTTCTGCTGCGCTAGATAATCTGATCAAACAGAGTTGGCCGATCTTCATTCCAGGAAAGAGTTTCACTGGCAAGTTTGCAACATTGGAAAGTTCAAGCGTGATGTGGCCGGAAAAACCAGGATCGATAAAGCCTGCAGTGGAGTGGGTAAGTAAACCGAGGCGTCCCAGTGAAGATTTTCCTTCGAGACGTCCGGCTATGTCATCGGGAAGTGTGATGACTTCATAAGTACTTGCCAACACAAACTCTCCTGGATGGAGGATGAAATGCTCATCCCCGGCAACTGCTACCTCGCGGGTGAGTTCTGATTGCTCCTTCGATGGGTCGATCACCTCGTATTTATGATTTTCGAAGGTTCGGAAAAATCGGTCGAGCCGGACATCCACGCTCGAGGGTTGGATCATCGCCTTGTCGAAGGGGTCGACTTTGACTCGGCCAGCCTCGATTTCGGCCCGGATATCGCGATCGGAGAGCAACATGGTTGGCGACCCTACCCCAAATTATCTAGGCTTACGAAGCGCTACACGCGGGCGTAGTGAAATGGCATCACAAGAGCTTCCCAAGCTTTTAGCGCGGGTTCGATTCCCGTCGCCCGCTCACCTTTTTGGCATGTTAGAGATTTCCTTCTAGTTTGCGTAGCGTTGCGATCCGTTCTTCTATCGGTGGATGGGTAGCGAATAGTTTTGATACTGCCTTGCCATCAAGGGGAGATTCAATCCAAATATGGGCCACGGCATTTGATCGCTGTTGCACTACGGTGGAATCGCGAGCCAGTATCTCTAGGGCCTTGCGAAGGCCTGTTGGATTACGGGTGAAATCCACGGCAGTGGCATCAGCCAAAGATTCGCGCTTTCGTGAGATGGCTGCTTTGAGCAAGATTGCTGCGATAGGGGCCATCAACATCACCACAAGTGAAATAACAACCGTAATCGGGTTCGCATTGCTGTTGTTATCTCGCCGCCCACCAAACCACATCATTCGAATTAACATATCGCTGACTATTGCGATAGCACCTGCCGTGGTCGCGGCGACAGCAGAGACCAATGTGTCACGGTTGGCAACATGCGCCATCTCATGGGCGACAACTCCTTGAAGTTCATCTCGATCCATGACATCCAAGATTCCAGTAGTGAAAGCAATAAGCGCATGTTCGGGATTACGCCCCGTTGCAAATGCATTTGGCGCATCATCCACTACCACTGCCACCTTTGGCATAGGCAATCCACTTGCAAGGCAAACTTCTTGGACTAGACCAAAGAGCTTGGGATTATCGCTCTCCTGTAGCACTTGAGCTCCGGTCATTCGTATCACTAACTTGTCGGAGGAGTAGTACGACCACCAAGTCGTGAGCAATGAGAAACCCACCGCTATAGGTACAACTGCAGCGCCACTGCCACCAAAGTATGAGACAGCAGCAAATGCAACAGCCCACATCAAAAATGCAAATGCAATTAAAAGGAAGAACGTTTTACGTTTGTTAGAACTCTGTAGTGCGCGGAAATTACTCATTGATTCTTAGAATTGAACCTTTGGTGCATTTCGATCTTGTGGGTCGTCTACTTCGTAGAATTCACGCTCACTCACTTTTGCAAAACCTACAAAGAAACTAGATGGCACTGTCTTAATTGCCACATTGAGGGCGCGAACATTGTCGTTATAGAACTGGCGGGCAAAACTCACCTTGTTTTCGGTGGTAGCTAATTCTTCTTGAAGTGAAAGGAAGTTAGCGGAGGCTTTGAGGTCTGGATAATTCTCGGCAACAGCTAACAATCCACGTAACGCTTGTGTGAGCATGCCATCTGCTGCGGCAACATCAGGAACTGCCGTCGCAGAGGTTGCGGCGGCGCGAGCCTGCACAACTTTCTCGAAGGTGGCGCTTTCATGGCTCGCATAACCCTTAACGGTCTCCACCAAGTTAGGGATTAGATCCGAGCGTCGCTTCAGTTGGACCTCAATCTGGGCCCATGCCTCATCGACAGCTACATTGAGGCGAATCAGCTTGTTGTACTGGCTAACGAGAAAGACGATGAGAAGCGCCACAGCGCCAAGAGCAATCCAAAGTTCCATGCCCTCAATCTAGAACACCTTCCTTAACGGTTCCTGAGCAGGGGCTTTCCGCTGGCGGGCTAAGTTACTGGCGGGTAATATAGGGCTATGACCCACTACATAGCCAACCTCCGCGATATCGAGTTCACCCTCTTTGACCTGCTCAAGCGGGATGAAATATTGGAGAAGGGTCCCTTTGCCGAAGTCGACCGCGCAACTGCGATGGGCATGCTCGAAGAGGTAAAACGTTTATCCGAAGTGGACCTTGCTGCCTCCTTCGTCGAAAGCGATCGCCTTGGAGTCGATTTCAACCCAGCAACTGGCGATGCAAAACTTCCTGAATCTTTTAAGAAGTCATATCGCGCATATATGGATGGCGAGTGGTGGCGTATCGATGCACCCGCAGATCTAGGTGGCACAGTAATTCCACCATCACTGCGTTGGGCTATTGCCGAGATGATTCTTGGTTCCAATCCATCGATACATATATATGCATCTGGAACAGCATTCGCTCATGTTGCTCATATGCTCGGCACTGAACGCGACAGGAACGTCGCTCGTCTCATGATTGAACGTGAGTGGGGCGCAACGATGATGCTCACTGAACCCGATGCAGGTAGCGATGTCGGCGCCGGTCGCACAAAAGCTGTAGATCAAGGTGATGGCACCTGGCACATCACTGGTACCAAGCGTTTTATTACCTCAGGTGATAGCGACTTAACGGAGAACATCATCCACTATGTTCTCGCTCGCCGCGAAGGCGGTGGACCAGGAACTAAAGGACTCTCACTCTTCTTGATTCCAAAATTCATGTTCGACCATAAGACTGGTGAACTTGGCAAACGTAACGGTGTCTATGTCACAAAAATCGAACACAAGATGGGCCTCAATGTCTCGTCAACCTGCGAGATGAACCTTGGTGAGAAGGAACCTGCCGTAGGTTACTTACTTGGCGATGTTCATGAAGGTATTGCACAGATGTTCAAGGTCATTGAATACGCACGAATGATGGTTGGCACCAAAGCAATCGCCACCTTGAGCGCCGGTTATTTACAAGCGCTTGCCTATGCGAAAACCCGGGTTCAGGGCCCAGATTTGACCAAGGCTGCTGATAAAGCCAGCCCACGAGTCACAATCATCCACCATCCTGATGTTCGTCGCTCCCTCATGGTCCAGAAGTCCTACGCCGAAGCGATGCGCGCACTGGTCCTCTACACCGCATCTATCCAAGATGAAATCGTCATCAAACAAGCATCAGGTGAAGATCCAACAAAACTTGCGGAACTCGAAGCGCTCAACGACCTCCTGCTCCCGATTGTTAAGGGCTATGGCAGCGAGAGATCGTGGACTCTACTTGGAACGGAATCGCTACAAACTTTTGGTGGTTCCGGCTTCACCCAAGATTGGCCGCTCGAACAATATGTGCGTGATGCGAAGATCGATACCTTGTACGAAGGCACTACCGCGATCCAAGGACTTGATTTCTTCTTCCGCAAAATCGTCAAAGATGGCGGCAAGGCGATTCGTAAAATTGGCAAAGAGATTGGTGCAGCCGCTGCTTCAGGTGGCACTCATGCAGATCTTAAAGTTCAGCTTGGCGCTGCACTCAATGAGGTAAACACTGCAATCGGTTCTATGGTGGGCATGGCAATGGCATCCCAAGATGAACCAAAGGAAATATATAAGGTCGGTTTAAATACCAGTCGGCTGTTGATGAACGTAGGAGACATCATTTGCGCATGGCTACTCATTCGCCAAGCTGATGTTGCAGCTGAGAAATTGGCAACAGCGAGCGAGAAAGATAAGGCGTTCTACCAAGGCAAGATTGCAGCGGCCAAGTTCTACGTCGAGACAGTTTTGCCACATATTGCAGTAGATCGTGCAATTATCGAAAAGACCGATAATTCAGTGATGGAAATTCCAGAAAACGCTTTCTAGTACACTCACCCGGTGCGTAGATTCACCGGTGAGATACTCGTTGTTTCCAGCGCTTTATTCTTCGCGACTACCGGGGTAATCGCCAAACTGATTATTGCCGGAGGAATCAGCCCAGTTCGCCTCACTCAAATCCGTATTACTGGTGTTTTTATTGCGCTTCTAATCTTCCTGCTAATCACCAATCGCCAAGCGCTCCGGGTCACCCGAAAAGAGCTGCCAAACCTCTTCATGATGGGGCTCTTCGGGATTGCTGGCGTCCAAGCCTTCTACTTCTTTGCCGTGACACGGATGCCAGTGAGCATCACGCTGGTAATCGAGTTCACCGCCCCCATCTGGATCGCGCTATTCATCCGTTTCTTCCGCCATCAAATCGTCAAACCCATGATGTGGTGGGGCATCGGAACTGCCTTGGCTGGCCTGCTCCTCGTCACTGAAATTTGGAGTGGACTCAAACTCGACGGGCTCGGTGTTATTGCCGCATTTATCGATGCGCTCTTTCTCGCCTATTACTTCATACGGTTAGAGGCAACGGTCAAAATCCGAGATGGCCTAAGCCTGCTCGTCTATGTCTTCGGATTTGCCGCGCTCTCGCTGGCGATTATGCAGCCCATATGGAGTTTTCCTACCGAAATCTTTACCACTCAACTTTCATTAGAAGAGTTAAGCCCGGGTAACTACATCATAGGATGGCAGTTAATTGCCATTCTTATTATTTTTGGTTCAATCTTGCCTTACCTATTTATTACCTATGGCGTGAAACGAATCCCCGCTTCGCAAGCAAGTGTGATTGCGATGTTGGAGCCTGTGATTGCTGGCGGAATTGCCTGGTTGGTTTTAAGTGAGGCGCTCACGCCACTTCAGATAATTGGTGGCGCTACAGTCTTAGCAGGAATCTATTTGACCGAACGATCTCGTGCCGGAGCAGATAGCTAATCTAGTGTTATAGCTGTTGGGCCATATCAACAAAGCGCGAGAAGTGCCCTTGGAATGCAACGGTTACTGTTTTCGTTGGTCCATTACGATGCTTGGCGACAATAAGATCTGCTTCGCCTTGACGAGGAGAGTCACGTTCGTAGACATCTTCACGATGAAGCAAGATCACCATATCGGCATCTTGCTCGATAGAGCCTGACTCACGGAGATCCGAGAGCAGCGGACGCTTATCTGCGCGTTGCTCAGGTGAACGATTGAGCTGTGAGATAGCTACAACAGGGCAATCGAGCTCCTTGGCAAGAAGTTTTAATTGTCGAGAGAATTCCGAGACCTCTTGCTGGCGATTCTCCACTCGCTTGCCGCTGGTCATCAACTGCAAGTAATCGATGATGACGAGTTTGAGATTATGCCGCTGTTTCAATCGTCGGGCTTTGGCGCGAATCTCCATGATATTGAGATTTGGTGAATCATCAATAAAGAGCGGAGCATTAGAAATATCACCTACACGACGAGCAAGTCGCGTCCATTCATCATCGCTGAGATTTCCTGAACGCATATTTTGCAGGGGCACTCGCGCCTCAGCAGAGAGCATACGCATCGTGATCTCACTCTTGCCCATTTCTAGTGAGAAGATGACTGAAGTTAAGCCATGTTTTATGGAGGCATTACGCGCCAGATCCAAACCAAGCGTTGATTTACCGATTGCAGGGCGAGCGGCAAGGACCACCATATTCCCTGGGTGTAAACCATTGGTCAATTCATCGAGATCTTTAAAACCGGTAGGTACGCCGGTGAGTTGGCCATCGCGAGCGCCAATTGCTTCAATCTCATCGAGCGTTCCAGGAAGGAGCGTGCTTAGTTGTTGATAATCCTCACTCACGCGCCGTTCAGTGACTGCATAGACCTCGGCTTGAGCAACATCAACTGCATCGTCGACATCGCCTTCGCTCGAATAACCTATTTGAACAATCTTCGTTCCCGCTTCAACGAGACGACGTAAGATTGCGCGCTCACGGACAATCTTTCCGTAATATCCCGCATTTGCAGCGGTGGGAACTGAGGCGATGAGCGTATGTAAGTATGGTGCGCCGCCAACTCGCGTGAGATCACCATTCCGGGTTAATTCAGCGGAGACTGTGACTGCATCGACAGGTTCACCGCGGCCATAAAGATCAAGGATTGTCTCGAAAATTGTTTGATGAGCGGGGCGATAGAAATCATTTCCTCGAAGTGTTTCAACAACATCAGCAATTGCATCTTTGCTCAGCAACATGCCGCCAAGAACGCCTTGTTCTGCAACAGTGTCATTAGGTGGAACACGTTCAAAGCCATCGCCACGTTGCGGAAGTTCAGCAACTGACATATGACACCTCCACGGAGAGCTCCGACGCGATTTCTCTCTGCGTGACTATAGAAGTACCCGGTGACATTGCCAGTGAGGGTGTGGGGCTAGGTGTTGGAGGGGATGTGGGAAAGGGCGCCCTCGCTGTTGATGGCCTGTGGATGGGATGGGGAGAACTCGCGCCAAACCCAGAACTACTAGCAGAAATAGCCGCCCTCACTTGTGGAGAGAGAAAAAAAGCGCCATCTCACCTATTGAACAGGGCGCAGAGTGCAGAGCGCAGAGTGCAGAAAAGAGCAGGGCCCCCGAGAAATCTCGAGGGCCGCTACTCAATCGCTA
>VGAL01000026.1 GCA_016870715.1 Actinomycetota bacterium
ACTGCGCCACCATTACCAAAAAGCGTATGTGCTGCCAGAGTGTTCGCAATTCGATCAGAGCCAATTTCTTTTGGATTATCGACTAGCAGTGGTACGCCAGTCTTGATACCTGGTTCCAAGATAGTTGATGGAATTTTTGCATAGTGGCGCGAGAGCATCGTTCGTAATTCTCTTAATACTGCTGGCACAGTGGAGCAGAGCGAGATGCCATCTATCTCATAATCTTCTACCAGCGAGCGATATTTAATCCATAACTCATCGGCAGTGTCGCGAGTATCTGTCTTCACTCGCCATGATTGCACAATCTCATCTTTATCAAAGATGCCAAGGACAGTATTTGTGTTTCCCACATCGATGGTTAGCAACATCAGTTGACCTCACTTATATCTAATCCAATATCGAGAATTGGCGCAGAGTGAGTGATAGCGCCAACGGCGATAAAATCCACCCCTGTTTGAGCATATTGACGAACCGTCTCTAAAGTAATTCCACCGGATGCTTCAAGCTTCACCCGTCCCTGATTGATTTCAACTGCCTGCTGGCAAAGAGCGGGTGTCATGTTGTCGAGAAGAACTTCATCGGCACCTGCTGCGATTGCCTCTTCTAATTGATCAAGACGATCAATCTCCACTTCAATCAAAACGTTCGGATATTGATCTTTAATTGCTTTGACCGCCGAGGTAATTCCACCAACGGCTGCGATGTGATTATCTTTGATTAGAGCGCTTTGCGCGAGATTGAGCCGATGATTTACGCCGCCACCTTTCAAAACTGCATATTTCTCTAAGTCTCGCCATCCTGGTGTGGTCTTTCGAGTATCTCTAATCTTGGCCTTGGTTCCTGAGACTGCTTCGACCCAAATATGTGTTGCAGTAGAGATTCCTGAGAGGCGGGAGAGAAAATTCAGCGCTGTCCGCTCTGCTACCAGCAATTCGCGAGTAAATGCAGCAACCTTCAACACAGTGACATCCTTGCCAACGCTATTTCCATCTGAGACTCGCGAAAGAATCTCAAAACCACCTTTGCACACGCGGTCTAATACGACGATGGCAATATCTATTCCTGCAACTACTCCACTCTTCCTGGTGCGGAATTCACCAACACAACGTTGAGTCGAGGAGATAGTTGGTGCCGTCGTCACATCAAGGTTCCCTACAAAATCTTCAGCGATTGCGCCATCGATTCGCTCAATCAATAACTGTCGATCAATCATGATCAACCTCCTCAAAACGTTGGGAGAGCTCGCCATCACTAGACATGCTCTCAATAATTCGTTTCACCCATGATGGGGACTCACTAGGAAAATCCTCTCGCCAATGCGATCCACGCGTCTCTTCGCGAATGAGGGCGGAGGCGACGATCACCTCTGCCAAGGTGTAAAGATTGGTTGCCTCCCAAGCTTCCACGCAGGGATTGCTGCTACTCCGGGTGCGAATCTTTTCTAATGTAAGTGAAGTGTTCTGTAGCGATTCCTTCGTGCGAATTACGCCTGCTCCTAAACTCATAGCGCTCGAAATATTGGTGCGCATCTGTGGATCTATGAGAAGTTCCGGTTCGGATTCCAAGTGCGCAACTGGTTCTTCGCGCTCCAACTTACGCAAGGTACGATGAATATCATCAGCAATTCGCGCAGCGAAGACTAACCCTTCAAGGAGCGAGTTAGAGGCAAGGCGATTGGCCCCATGAACTCCGGTGCATGCAGTCTCGCCACAGGCATAAAGGCCAGGGACTGATGATCGACCAGCTAAATCAACGCGAACTCCACCTGAGGCATAGTGCGCTGCCGGCGCAACCGGAATCCGATCTCTTTCAGGATTAATTCCATGCGCAATACATGATTGATAAATATTAGGAAACCGCTCGGAAAAGTCGGGAACTTTACTGACATCGAGCCACACATGTTCTGCACCGGTACTCAACATCTGACTCATAATTGCCTTGGCAACGACATCCCGAGGTGCAAGATCGGCCAGCGGATGAATTCCTTTCATAAATTGCTCACCAGCAGCGTTAAGTAAAATTGCGCCTTCTCCACGAACAGCTTCACTGATCAACGGTTGTTGCCCTGAACTCTTTGCACCTAAATAGAGAACTGTTGGATGGAATTGGATGAACTCCACATCAGCTATCTCAGCACCAGCGCGAAGCGCTAAAGCCACTCCATCACCGGTAGAGACAGATGGGTTGGTAGTTTGCGCAAAAACTTGTCCGAGCCCCCCGGTGCCAAGAATTACCGCTTTAGCAAGAGCCCGACCTACTCCGTCACGAGAACCTTCACCGATTACGTGTAACGTCACTCCACAGACTCGCCCCGACTTACTTTTCAATGCATCGAGTACTAGTGCATGTTCGATTACTTCGATACCTGGATCCTCGGTTACGGCAGCGAGAAGTGCGCGCGAAATTTCGGCACCAGTGGCATCTCCACCTGCATGAAGGATTCGATTCTTAAGATGGCCACCCTCACGAGTAAGCGCAATCTCCCCTGTTGCGGCGCGATCGAAAACAGCGCCACGGGCAATTAAGCGTGCAACTGCCTCCGGACCTTCGGTGACCAACGCTTGGACAGCTTTTTTATCGCAGAGACCTGCGCCTGCTTTCAACGTATCGGCTTCGTGCGCTGCTGGAGAATCTCCCGGTCCGAGTGCGGCTGCGATTCCGCCTTGGGCCCATTTCGTAGATCCCTCATCGACTCGGGCTTTAGTCACTAAAAGGACTGAATATCCATATGCACGAATCTGTAGAGCGGTGGTCAATCCTGCGATACCGGACCCCACGATGATGACATCTGAGGTGATTGTCCACCCAGGTTTAGGAGCAAGTAATTTCATCTCTGCTCCTTAACTGTAAAAGCGAAGTTATCTATCAGCCGGACCGATCCTATCCACCCTGCGAGCAAGACTTGAACTGCTCCTTGAAAATCATCAGAAACTGGGAGCAAAGTTGAAGGGTTGACCACCTCGGCATAATCAAGGACGAAGCCAGGCTCCGTGGACAATTCGCTCCGCAGAATTTCGCGCAACTTCTGGATTGTCTCGGCGCCGAGCGCACGCTCTCGTGTGCGTGGCAAGACTCGTGCGATCTTCATCTCCTCTGGACTCAAGCGCGAATTACGTGAAGAGAGCGCAATTCCATTTTCATCTCTCACTGTTTGACCCGTAATAATTTCAATGTTGGGAAATTTTTCTTGAGCAAATTTTCGAATCAGGAAGAGTTGTTGGAAATCCTTTTCACCAAAGGTTGCACATTGCGGTTTAGTAATTGTAAAAAGACGGTTAATTACTGTGAGCACCCCTGAGAAATGTTGTGGACGAGATGCACCCTCATAAAGATCTCCAAGTGGCCCCGCAGAGATAAGAGGAACGTTCGCTAATCCTTCCGGGTAGATCTCGTGGACTGAAGGTGTCCAGAGATAATCTGCTCCAGCACTTCCAGCTAATTCAAGATCACGGCTTAGAGTCTTGGGATATTTTGCAAGATCATCGACAGATTCAAATTGAGTGGGATTGACATAAACGCTAACTAAAACTCTCTGGCTAGATTTTCGGGCCTCTTTGATGAGCGCTAGATGTCCATCGTGGAGAGCACCCATAGTTGGAACGAAAGCGAGCGCGTCAATCTGCTCGTCAAACTCCGTTAGATGCTTCATTTTTTAGCTCCAGTCCGCTTGGGGTACCAGGCACGAAAAGGGTAGCGCTATCGCGCTAAGTTCGCCAAAAGTTCTGCAACTGATCCCTTGCCAGGAAGGTGAGCCTGATTATCAATCTCTAGCCATGGCGCTAAAACAAAGTGGCGTTCACTAGCCCGTGGGTGCGGCAAAGTGAGCACCTCACTCTCGATAATCTGCTCATCGCACGTGATGAGATCGAGATCAAGGGTTCGCGGACCCCAATGGACTTCGCGCGTCCGACCAAATATCTTCTCAATTGCCTGACATACTCGTAATAATTCTTCAGGTGCTAATTGGGTATCTAATATTAGAACTGAATTGAGGTAATCCGGTTGCGGTGGACCACCTACTGCTCGACTCTCCAAGAAACTGGAGAATGCAACTACCTCACCTACTTCATTGAGCGCCTCTGCCGCTGACATCAGAGCCCATTGCCGATCGCCAAGATTAGAACCAAGGGAAATGACTGCTCTCATCGCTTCCGCTCAACGACCACTGCTACATCGAGGAAGTCAACTGGTATTGGCGCCTGAGGTTTATGTACGGTGATCACGACCTTCTGCACTTTTCGATAGCGCTTGAGCAAGGTATCTCCGATTTTTCCCGCAACAGTTTCAATCAAGTTGAATGGTGGCCCTTCGATAATCTCACGGATAAGTAGTCCGACTTCCGCATAGTTAATCGTCTTGCTTAAATCATCGCTTTTGATAGCTGCGGTGAAATTTACGTGCAATTCGCAATCAACGAGAAATTCTTGACCTGATTCGCGCTCCTCTGGTAAGACGCCATGAAAACCTCTAGCTCTTATCCCTGCTATCAGAACTTTATCCATGGATCACTCTTTTCAATTTACTTTCAACTTAGCTACTTGTGCAATCGCCGCTTTATGTGCTCGCACCGAATGAGTACGAACTGCCCACACTCCTTGCGCCGCACAGAATGATGTCACAGCAATACTCGCATCCTCGCGCTCTTCGGGTTTGAGATGCTCCCCCAAGAATCTCTTTCGAGAAGCGCCGACAAGAATGGGAAATCCCAATTCTGCTAATTGATCAAGTCCACGAAGTAACTCCCAGTTATGTGCAGCTTCCTTCGAGAAACCAATGCCAGGATCGATAATCAATTGCTCTGGCAAAACTCCTAATTCTTGTAATGAATCGACTCTACTCTGTAACTCGCCTTTGACGTCAGAAACTACATCCTCGTACTCCGCATGATTCATCATCTCTGCAGAATGGGCTCGCCAATGCATCGCAATGTATTTCACACCCCTTTCTGCAATGACTCTCGCCATCTGTAAATCTGCAAGACCACCACTGACATCATTTATATATTGCGCTCCTCTGGCAATCGCTTGCTCCGCCAAGTGGGCTCGCGTGGTGTCGACGCTGATAGGGATTCCTAAGTTCACCACCTCTTCTAATACAGGAATCACGCGTTGCGCCTCTTCTTCAGGGGTCACACGTTGCGCACCTGGCCGAGTGGATTCGCCGCCAATATCAATGATGTCTACACCTTCAGCGATCATCTGATTGGCATGTGCAATTGCATCATCAATTGAGAAATGGCGCCCGCCATCTGCGAATGAATCGGGAGTGACGTTCAAGATTCCCATCACGAGAGTCTGCGCCGCAGCGTTCATATCAACGCCCTAAAATTAGGCTTAGCGCTTCAGCTCGCGTCGTGGGGTCGCGCAAAATTCCACGGACAGCACTTGTTGTGGTACGTGCTTTTGGCTTCTTCGCTCCACGCATCGACATGCAGAGATGTTCTGCATCAATAATTACAATCGCGCCCGCTACCTCTAAAATTTCAACCAATGCATCTGCAATCTGTGTAGTTAATCGTTCTTGCACTTGTGGCCTCCGTGCAAAAAGATCTACCACGCGCGCCAATTTAGAAAGTCCGGTGATTCGCCCTGACTCTCCAGGGATATAGCCGATATGCGCTACTCCGTGAAAAGGGGTCAGGTGGTGTTCGCAATGCGAATAGACCTCAATCTCACGAACAATTACCAATTCTTGATGACCTGCATCGAAAGTAGTTGTTAAGACCTCTTCGGGTGACATCCAGAGCCCCGCGAAATTCTCCTGAAAAGCACGGGCTACTCGTGCAGGAGTATCTTTCAAACCATCTCGATCTGGATTCTCACCGAGCGCTAAGAGAATTTCGCGAACTGCGGCTTCAGCTCTCTTCTGATTAAATGGGGCATTGGCTCGACCCTCGTGCGGTGAACTAAAAGAAATTGGGCTTATGTCATCCATATTTCCGGCCTAATCTCGTTTTTCTCTCTCAAAAACCACTGGTGGTTGCTTCGAAGGCTTCCGCTCTTTAGAGCCAGTCCATGGTTTGCGCGGAGCGCGTGCTTTTACTTGAGCAAAAACACGAGCAACTTCATCTTTCTCAAGTGTTTCTTTCTCCATCAATTCCAAGACGAGATTATCAAGAATCTCTCTATTTTCCACGAGAATCTCGTAAGCCTCTTGGTGAGCAGTATCAATTAAGTCGCGCACTTCTTCATCGACAATACCGGCGATTTCCTCGGAATAATCCCGTTGATGGCCATAGGACATTCCCACAAATGGTTCCCCTGTAACCGAGCCAAGTTTGATCGCTCCGATTCGCTCGCTCAATCCATATTCCATCACCATCGCACGTGAGAGTGCAGTGGCTTTTTCAATATCATTCGCAGCGCCTGTAGTTGGATCGTGAAAAATTAGCTCCTCGGCTGCCCGACCACCAAGTGTATAAGCAAGTTCATCAAGCATCTGATTTCGTGACTTCGAGTATTTATCCTCATCAGGTAAGACCATTGTGTAACCGAGGGCGCGACCTCGAGGCATGATGGTGATCTTTTGAACTGGATCAGTATCAGGAAGTGCATGTGCGACCAATGCATGTCCACCTTCATGATAGGCGGTGATCAGACGCTCCTTCTCATTCATCAATCGACTTACCTTTTGTGGCCCAGCCATCACTCGATCAATTGATTCACCGAGCGCCTCGTTAGTGATCACTTCGAGATTTTTGCGCGCAGTTAGTAGCGCTGCTTCATTAACTACGTTTGCTAAATCGGCACCTGTGAAACCTGGGGTACGTCGCGCGAGGCTCAACAAGTCAACATCATCGGCAAGTGGTTTATTACTTGCATGTATCTTCAAAATTGCTTCGCGCCCCTTGAGATCTGGTCGATCAATAGGAATCTGACGATCAAAACGCCCTGGGCGAAGCAGGGCAGGATCAAGGATGTCTGGTCGGTTGGTTGCAGCAATCATGATCACTGAACCATTTGCCTCAAAGCCATCCATCTCAACTAATAATTGGTTGAGTGTCTGCTCGCGCTCATCATGTCCACCACCCATTCCAGCGCCGCGATGGCGACCTACTGCATCAATCTCATCGACAAAGACGATTGCTGGAGCGCTCGCTTTTGCTTGTGTGAACATATCTCGAACTCGAGCAGCCCCGACACCAACAAACATCTCAACGAAATCTGAGCCAGAAATCGAGAAGAAGGGGACATTTGCCTCGCCTGCTACTGCTCGAGCAAGGAGAGTCTTTCCCGTTCCGGGAGGCCCGTATAACAAGACACCTGTAGGAATCTTTGCACCTAGTTTTTGATACTTGGTTGGGTCTACGAGAAAATCCTTTATTTCGCGGAGTTCTTCAATAGCCTCATCAGCGCCTGCGACATCTGAGAACTTTGTTTGCGGTTTATCTTTTGCGTTTAACTTTGCGCGAGAGCGACCAAATTGAAATGCTCGACCTCCACCTTGTGCCCGCGATATCAGATAGAAGAATATAAATGCGATGAGTACAAATGGAATGAGAGTGAGGAGAAGTGATACCAAGAGAGACTGACGCGTGACTTTAACATCCCACTTATTTGGCGGTGGGTTATCGCTGAGAATCTTGACTAAATCACTCTCTTGATTTGCAAGATACGAGGCTTGCAAGCGACCTGAGTCAGAGATCTTCACCCCACTCTTCAACACAATTCGTATTTGTTGATCTTGAGCGAGCAAAAGCGCAGAATCAACCTGACCGGCCGTAATTGCGCCGATGATTGTCTGGGTTTCGACTTCCTTGAAGGATCTACCAGAATTGGAAATCTGGGAGTATCCCCAGACAAGCATGATGGCCAGGAGTATCCATGTGATTGGACTTCGTAAGCCTCTGATAAATCTATTTTTCATATTTAGGAATACATCTTTGGTGCTAGGACTGCTACACAATCAAGGTTTCGATATTTCTCAGAAAAATCTAGACCATAGCCAACCACGAAAGCCGGTGGGATATCAAAGCCCACATACTTCACATCAACATGGACTTTTGCTGCATCTGGTTTCCTAAAAACTGTAAATATCTCCACTGACTTTGCGCCGCGCGAAAGCAAGTTGGTTTGAAGCCACGAGAGCGTTAGTCCAGAATCGACGATATCTTCAACGATGAGCACGTCGCGCCCAGTGATATCACGATCGAGATCTTTGAGAATTCGCACTACACCACTGGATTTTGTACCGGATCCATATGAAGAGACCGCCATCCAATCCAGCTCGACATGTCGTTGCATCGCACGGGCTAGGTCTGCCATCGCCATCACTGCACCTTTGAGTACGCCGACGAGCAATAGATCCTTATTCCCATAATCTTTCGCGATCGCCGCTGCAATCTCATTAATCCGTTGGTGAATCTCTTCTTTTGTCGCAACAACCTCTGTTATCTCATCTTTGACGTGAGTTAGATCCACTTGTGGCGCATCCTTTCCCGAATCATTTCCCCTGACGTGAGAGCGCTAGTCTGCCCGACTCTCGCCGCGCTGTAACGCCAGCCGGGAGAGCGACCTCGCCTTGGCCATGCCATTGGCTGATTAGGGCGTCGACCCAGCCAAGGTGTTCGGCGGTGATTCGCGTTGCGCCAAGGAGCGCGACTGCTCGGCGGATGACCCGTTTCCGAAGGGCGCTTGGCAACCGTTCCAGTAACTCCACCTCGATTGAAGTGGGATCAGGAATGGTGGCGAAAATCTCGTCCGTGAGCGTATCGAGCGCATCAGAATCCTCCCGAAAGATTCGTGCCGAGCGCGCAAGTGCATCTGTGATACCCGGTCCCAACTCGCTCTCCATAAGCGGAATGATCTGCTTTCGAATCTTTACCCGAGTAAATCGGAGATCGTCGTTATGTGGATCGCTCCAATAAACAATTCCAACCTCATCACATGCAGAGATAATCTCCTCTCGAGAGAGTGCGAGAAATGGTCTTATGTATCGCCCATCATGAGTTGACATCCCAGCTAAAGATTTTGTGCCAGATCCTTGAGTCAGACCCAAGAGCACGCTCTCGGCAAGATCATCTTTGTTATGCCCAAGGAAAATTGCAGTTGCAGAAGATTTATCAGCAACAGAGTTCAGAGCGTTGTACCGTGCGTTTCGAGCATCAGCTTCGATGCCATCACTCTTGACCACATCGACGCTAATAATCTCGACCTCTTTAATATCCATTTTCTGTAAAGCCGTTTTTGCCTCGCTAGCAATCTTTGCTGAACCATCTTGTAATTGATGATCAACAATCACCGCTCGAATCCTCAATGCGAGCGCTGTGCCTTCAATATTCAAGCAATAGGCAAGTAGTAATGAGTCTGCTCCACCAGAGACTGCAACAATCACAGCATCCCCAGGACTTAACGGTGCCAGCGATTCTCGAACCGCCAACCGAGCCTTGGAAATCATGGGTATAGCCTAGACCCGACCTCCAAATGGAATAAGTCCAGGGATTGAATAGATAGAGCTATAGAGCAAACCCTTTTTCGTATTGTGCGCTTCCCACATCATGCCGTTGCCCGCATAAATCGTAATGTGGTGAATGGTGCTGATATCGGCCTTATAGGAGTAATAGAGCAGATCACCTGGTTGCAATTCATTGAGTGGAATTCGCTTCGTCCAACTGTAATAAATGCGTGAGTTCACACGATCCCAACCTGGATAACCTAAACCTGCGGAACGATAAGCGGCATAGACCAAGCCTGAACAATCGAAACTGTTCGGACCTTCGTTCCCCCAAACATATGGTTTACGCGCGAGAACTTGTTTCTTAGCAAAAGCAAGTGCTTGCTCACGAATGCTTTCGTTGGAACGTATCGTCGTCCGCCCATTGCTAAATCCGATGCCATTAACTGGCCAAATCTTCGCTTTGACATCTGTTTGTTCGGCTCGTGCAGCCAGCGCCTCTTCTAAGATCGCAAGTTGTCGTTGCTGTTCAAGTGTCACGCGCTTCTTACGAGCGCTTAAAAGCTCTGCTATTAATTGATTTTGCATTTGCTGAAGTTTCTTCACTTCAGCCTCTTGAGCATCGCGAGCCTCGTCAGCCTCTTTCTTTGCTGCTGCGACGCGCGCTGTTGCATCTGCCTGTTCTTTACGCGCGGCAACGGCTTCGGCGCGCGCTTCTTCAGCCTCAATTTTCGCTAACCGAGCAGATTCCTCAGCGACTTTAAGGCGGAGCAGGATACTGCTGTTGTTCTCCCCTACTGCATCAAGTGTCGAGAGGCGATCCATTAAATCTTGTGGCCCGTCAGCATGAAGAATGGAATCAAAATCGGTAAAACCTGAACCCATGATGTACGCATTCGCAGCGACTCTGCCGATATGTGTTTTTGAGGCAACGACCGCCGTTTGAGCCTTATTGGATTTAGCAATTGCTACATCCTCCTTCTTTTTGGCAGCTTCAGCCTTCTTCGTTGCAATCTCTAGTTTCTTCACCTCTTGGAGATAACGATTGCGAGCAGCGACTGCTTTTGCTGTTAAAACTTTAAGTTGGTTTGAAGCGGCAGCGAGTTTGGCTTTAGTTCGATCAGCGGCGGCCTTCTTCTCGGCCTCCTTCTTTTTAGCCTCGTTGATTTCAGCGATACTTGGTTTACGGGTCTTTGCTTGCGCGCTCGTTGTAACGACGGCCAGATTAACCAGAGTAATAGGAGTGAAAACGGAGAAGGCGAGAGCGATTGCTAATGCGCGTCTAATGAACACGGGCACGCTCGCTCTCATTGCCGCATGGTCGGGGAAGTAGCGGCATTTATAGGTACAAGGATAAAACAGGTGAGCGCGAAATTCGCGGATTAGCGCTTGATGTCAACGTAAACAGTGACCGTGCCATTTGCTGGCAGATTCGCCCCAGCCTTTGGATTTTGATCAATCACGCTCTTCACACCAGGAGTCTCTCCTGGTTGCACCTTACTTTGGTCGACAATCACGACATTTAATTGAAGTGGGCTGAGAGCCACCTTTGCTTGTTCCTCTGTGAGGCCGGTCATATCTGGCACCGCTCGCCCATACTTGCTGGGATTAAGTGCGATGGAGAGCGTTTGTGGGAGTGGAATTGAACGCTCACTTCCATCGAGATTTTTAATGACCCAATCAGGTCTCACACAATCCTTGGGGATGCAATGTCGGTGCATCCATGCGCGCATATTGCCACCGCCATTAGCGACCAAGGGCGTCTGCAGATATATGCCATCGCCGGTGTACTTGCTGCCAGCGCTTGAAGGATTTTGCAAAATTGCTTTCGTTAATCCCAGAGCAAGTTCATCTTGTGATAGTGGAAAATTAGCTAGTGCTGCGCCAAGATAAATCGTAAGGATTCCCTGCGACTTTAAGATTGTACCTGCGGGGAATGCGTACTTTGGATCAAAGAGTTCAAGTGAGGTATCGCGAATCCCCCAACCAGAAAGATCAATATTTTGGTTGGTGGTATTACGCAACAAGACATACTCGCCAAATGGATTCTCGTTCGGAAGTGGTGAATCTGTCTCTATCCAAATCTCTATTGCGCCAAGTGGGGTCTTATCACTCTCATTCTTACAGAAGTTCCCTGACCAAATTCCAACCTGTTTGCTTGCTGCTTCATTGAGCTTCTCGAGGTACTGATAGTTGCGAACAAATTCATTTTCGTTCGGGAACCACATTGCCAAGCCAGCCTCAAGAAGCTTCGCTTGGACGTCAACGGTAAAGTTACCTTGTTCATCTTTTGCGAAGATGTAACGATATGGTCTCGCTAAAGCTTGGAAATTGTTCGCCGAAGCGTAATTGTTCGATCGAAGTTGAACCTCTGCTCCTATAGGAAGCATCGCTTGCATCAACCTAGTAGCTTCAACTGCGCCGCATTGAGCGGCATGGGTAGGTTTAACAGTCTCAGGTGCTTGCACTCCTATGAGGCGCACATCTAATTCACCGCGGCAGGTTTGCACCAGCACAGTGTCACCATCAACGACCCGCACCACTTTGCCGCTCTCCCAAATTGACTCTCCATCGAGCGCCACTGCGGGAGGGCATTCAGGGGGCAGGTAGACGACAGGTCGCGTAGCAATAAATTCCGTAACTTTCTGCGGGCTTGCGAGAATCTGCGAGAAGATTCGGGCGCTTTGGCTCTTAATTTGGCTACTGGCAGCGAAGGTTTTATAAAGCCCTCGTACTTGAGCGCGGAAGAAATTATGTGCCGCTTGGAACTCAGGACCTTTACTACCAGATTCCGAACGTAGCCGTAAAAATTCTTCACGAGCAAAGGTAGTTCGGTCCACCAATGGAGTGATACTGGTTGCTAGAGAGATGAATCTCCCCTGGATTGCAATCACTTGATCATCAGCAATTGCCAATTCACGTAATGATGTGATTGCATAGCCAGGTTGGATTGTGGAAAGCAAAACGCTAAAAAAGATTAGAATTACAACGAAGACTCGGTTGTTGAATGACATGTTTATGCCATGGTGAGACATACTGCGGCGGCAAGGGCGAGTACGACACCTATATTCTGAATCGCACGAAGTCGTTCGTGAAGAAAATATCGAGCAAGTAGCGCGGTCGCAGCGGGATAGAGCGAAGCCAGTACTGCAACAATAGAGAGCATCCCTTTTTGGGTTGCTATTTGATAAATACCATTTGCTGATGCATCGAAGATTCCTGCAACGATGGCAAGGGTCCACGGAAAAGGCCCGGTCTTCTCATCTTTCGAGATCGCTTTTAGTCGCATCAAGAAAAAAGCACCAACAAAAATAAATCCAAACCATCGAGCAATTGTTGACGTCCAAATACCTTGATTTGAAGGAGCTGAACCTAAGACTGTGAGATACGAGCCGATAAGCGTGCCACTAGCCATACAAATCAGGAGCGTGCTCAGAGTAATTGGTCGTGCAGTCTCACTCTTCTTCTCTTGGCTTACGAGAATCACCGAAAGCGCAGCCAGCGCCATTCCGAAATAACCAATGCCAGTGACGTTATCTCCGCGCAATAACCCAGTGATTACTGGAACAAAACCTGCCATCAACGCAGTGATTGGCGAGACGATGCCCATCGGTCCGCGACTTAGCGCGACATAGAGGAGTGCGATTGCTGGAACGCCAAAGAAAGCGGCAAAGAACCCGTATATGTAGGAGTCACTATTTAACTCTCCGGGAATGAGAGAGACCGAGAAGATGGTGACGATGATTGCACCTGATAAATAGGAGATAGGCAGTACCCGGACGATTCGGGTCCGCCGAGATGCTAGGCCGCCAAGAAAATCGGCTAGACCCCAAGTGAAGCTGGAGATAAGCGCTAGAAGTGGCCCCACTAGACTCCCATCATCGCGTGAAAACAATTTGGAGTTACGACACATGACAAGTGAGCCAGGTGCTGGGGAATTCTATCCCTTTGTTGGCGTCGGACCCCACCCCAAACCATGGCCAGTCGGTGATCAATATGACCTTGAGTTACTTGAACATGGAGATCAACGGAATGTCCTTGATGAATATCGCTATTGGACTGTCGAAGCAATCGTCGCTGATTTAAATACAAAACGTAATCCACTTCATATAGCAGTAGAAAATTGGAAGCACGATTTAAATATTGGGTCACTCATCCGGACAGCAAATGCCTTCAATGTTGCAGGAATACATATTGTCGGAAAGCGAGACTGGAACCGTCGCGGCGCTATGGTCACTGACAGATATATGACGGTGCATCACCATCCGACCGTTACCGAGTTTGCTGATTGGGCTCAAACCCAGGAACTTCCCATAATCGGTATCGATAACATCGAAGTCAGCCAACGACTGGAAAACCGACCACTTCCACAATCTTGCATCCTCTTCTTTGGTCAAGAAGGTTCTGGAATGTCTGACGAGGCAGTTGCTATCTGTGAAGTCGTCCTTGCAATCGAACAATATGGTTCAACCCGTTCGATCAATGCGTCTGCGGCTGGGGCAATCGCGATGTATGCCTGGGGATTACAACACCTGTCACCAAAAGACAGAAATAACGATATTGGTAAAAGTTAATAACCCAACGGTTGCCCACGCAGCAGTATCTCCTTGATCAGAACTCTTGCTTCGCTTTTTGCTGGTGTACCCCAGAATTAAAATTACAAGAAGAATCAATAACTTCACGGAGATTTTGCTATTGTCATAGAGCGGATAGGCGGTGGCATCTTGATCATTAAGTGGATACCGGAGGCCGACAAGCACTACCCCTGCAACAAGTGAGAGAAGCGCACCGTGGAGCATTCCATTAGTAATTGATTTTGCTTTTGCACTCATTTGGGCAAGGAATCCACCAAATAGCGCTGCCAAACCTACGAAGTGTAAAACGAGAAAAATATTGCTGACCGCTTCCATAGTTACTCCTAATGCAACAACCGTTAAATTGAATTCTAGACCTCATTAGGCCAAGAAACTAGGAATGACGTGCCCGTTGGGTTATTGCATTTCCTAGGATAACTATCACTCCACCAACCGGCTCATTCCATGAGAGCGGTTCACTCAACACTATTACTCCTGCCAAGACCGCAACTATCGGAGAGACGAAGTTGACCGTCGCTGCAACCGAACTGCCCACGAGCGAGACGACTCGATAATTCCAAGCAAATGCAAAACCGGTAGAGAAGATTCCGATTATCGCCATTGAAAGGATTGGTGCTATTGAAAAGTCATACGAATTAAAACCAAAGAGCAGAAATGTTGGAAAGAGCACTACCGCTGCAATCGTCACCTGAATAGTCGCTAGTGCAACGGGAGGATAACTCTTTGGTGAAATGTACTTAGCGATTATCGGCGCTACCAATCCGAATGATGTAACTGCGATCAAGAGAAAAAGATATGCCCACCATGGAGCAGATTCGATATCCCAGATACCAAAGACAATGGCTACGCCGAAAAAGGCGAGCAGGATTCCAAAAATCTGAATTGGCTTGACTGGTTCATGTTTAAATAGAAGTAAGGTAAAGATAACGGCAAATATCGGAGACATAGCATTGACGATGCCGGTAAGGGATGAGGTCACTTCGGTTTGTGCAAAGGGCACGATCACTACCGGGATGATGTTGGAGCAGAGACCAATCAGAAATATCCAGCCAAAGACTGACCGATCCCGTGGTATCGAGATCCGCTTATAAAACAAGTACCCCCACAACACTGCTGCGCCAAGGAGATTGCGGATAAAAGCGATTCCAAATGGGCTGAAGACTGGCAATGCAATTTCGATGAACATGAAGGAGAGACCCCAGGTCAGGCTGAGTAATAGGTATGGAGCCAACCATTGCCTAGTTCTCAAACGAGCTACCTCGCCTCTGATAAAGATCCCTGAGTTCACCAAATTAATAGCAGTGATGGAATACTACTCAGGCAGAGCAGAGAGTTGGAAAGAGGAGAACGTGGAACTAGTAAAACATTGGATAAATGGTGGAGAAGTTTCGAGCTCAAGCGGGCGCCACGGTGAAGTCTTCAACCCTGCGCTCGGCACAGTCTCCAAGACAGTTGACTTTGCAGATGTTGCCACGATCGATTCGGCTATTTCGAATGCCAAAAGCGCATTCACATCATGGAGCCAGACCTCGCTGACCAAGCGCGTGCAGATTCTCTTTGCCTTTCGCCATCTACTCAATGCTAAAAAAGAAGAGCTTGCTGCAATCATCACTTCAGAGCATGGGAAGGTTCTTTCAGATGCGCTTGGTGAAGTGACTCGTGGACTTGAAGTTGTTGAATTTGCCTGTGGGATTCCACATCTACTTAAAGGAGGTTACTCCGAAGGTGTCTCGCAAGGCGTTGATGTCTATTCAATCCGACAACCACTCGGTGTATGCGCAATCATCTCTCCCTTCAATTTTCCAGCAATGGTTCCGATGTGGTTCTTCCCGATTGCGATCGCTGCGGGAAATACCGTTGTCATTAAGCCAAGTGAAAAGGATCCATCTGCTTCAAACTTCGTTGCCAAATTATGGAAAGAAGCAGGGCTGCCAGATGGAGTTTTCAATATAATTCACGGCGATAAGGTGGCCGTTGATCGCCTTCTCGAGCATCCAGATATCGCATCCGTCTCGTTTGTCGGGTCGACAGCGATTGCCAAGTATGTCTATGAGAATGGCACGAAGAATGGCAAGCGCGTCCAGGCGCTCGGAGGCGCCAAGAATCACATGCTCGTTCTTCCCGATGCTGATCTAGATCTCACCGCTGATTCTGCAATCAATGCTGGCTTTGGTTCTGCTGGTGAACGGTGCATGGCTATCTCAGCAGTCGTTGCAGTTGAACCTATTGCTGATGAATTAGTGAAAAAGATTCAGGAACGTATGAAGAAATTAA
>VGAL01000027.1 GCA_016870715.1 Actinomycetota bacterium
CAGCGCTTGCTGATTATCGATTAGTTTTAATTTTTGTAGCAATTTCAACGTTGACTTACATAAATCTTCGAGGCGTGAAAGATGCCGGGTTATTCTTTGTTATACCGTCATACCTGTTTATTGGATCCATGTTAACTGTATTTGCCTTTGGTCTTTATCGTTTTTTTGATGAATCACTACCAAAATTTGATTCGAATCAACCAGGATTAATAGAAATCGGTGATGAGAAACTATTACTTTCATTTATCGTACTTGTTTTTATACTAAAAGCATTTGCAAATGGCAGTGCTTCATTGACTGGACTTGAAGCAATTTCTGACAGCGTTGCTTATTTCAAAACCCCAGAAGAAAAGAATGCTCGCCAGACTCTGGTACTTATGGCTTCTACCTTGGCCTTATTAATAGTGGGCATTACCTGGTTAGCGCATCAGACTCAAGTAATCCCGTTTGCTATTGGCACTCCTACTGTCATATCCCAGTTAGCAGAAGCTACACTTGGACAATCTACCGTTGGAGATTTTCTCTATTACACAGTACAACTTGCCACAACCCTCATCCTTTTCGCCGGAGCAAATACCTGTTTTAGCGCTTACCCCAATATGGTAAAGATCTTTGCAGACGATGGCTTTTTACCCAAGCGATTAACCGCACGTGGCCACAAGCTAGTTTTTTCTAACGGGATAATTTTCCTCAGCTCTACCGCCATAATTTTAGTCCTCATCACAAACGGAAGTATCACTGCTCTTGCTGCAATTTATGCCTTATGCGTATTTGTTGGGTTTACAATCACTGGACTAGGGATGTTCCGCCACTCTCAACGAGTAAAACCAGAAAATTGGAAGCTTATAAGAATAGTTCATGGCGCTTCTGGTATCGCTGCCGCAATAGTAGTTCTCATTATTTCAACCGTCAGATTTGCAGATGGAACTTGGTTGGTTGTCTTAGGAACACCACTAGTAATTCTGTTCACTCTTAAGTTTAATAAGCAGTACTCGGTTGAAAATACAGCGCTAGAAGTAAAATTAAACGAGACAAGAATCTCTAATATCACTCGGCACGATGTCACAGTACTTGTCGCAAAGGTAGACCTAGCCACTATGGCAACGGTCCGCTATGCAAGAACTTTGAAGTCTAGAAGACTAGAAGCTGTTCACTTTGTGTTAGACGATATGCAGGCTGCCGCCTTACTTGAAGAGTGGTCGAATCACCCAGGGTTGAGCGATATTGCTCTACAACTCATTGATTGTCCCGATAGACGCCTAACGAATTCTGTTCTCGATTATGCCCTGCGAGCGACCGAAGATCTAGATGTCGAACTAACTCTTCTCCTGCCAAATCGAATCTTTTCAAGATTTTTTGGACGACTACTGCACGATCAGACAGCGGAGAGTATTGCTAGCGCAATCACACAATTAGATCGCGTAGTAGCAACAATCGTTCCATTTGATGTTGAAAAGATTCTCGATGGCAAAGTCAAGCTTGTGCCAAGCACTGAAGAGAAAGTTGCAGTTGTCAATACTAAAACTTCAGTGAAGCCTGAGTTTGAATCGCCTGTATATGAGCCAGTCGGGCATCATGCGAAAAGCGGAACTAAGATTGGCGCGATTCAATGGCGTAAGCGCGCCGAGGTCGTTGGACGTGTAACTGGGATCCGAGTTGCGCCTAAGAGTTCAGCTCCACTTGTGGAAATTGAAATTTGGGATGAGACCGGAGGTGTCCGGCTCCAATTTATTGGCCGTCGCGAGATTGCAGGACTTGAAGTTGGTTCCACGCTCAAGGCTGAAGGTATGGTCGGCGAACTCGATGGAAAATTGACGATTCTTAATCCATCGTACGAAATTATTATTTAAATCTGGCGGTGGCGGTGGGATTTGAACCCACGGTGGAGTTTCCCCCACACACGCTTTCGAGGCGTGCTCTTTAGGCCGCTCAGACACGCCACCGTCGCCAAAGATACCTTATTCAAATCTCTTATCGAGACTGGGCAAAGAACTCCTTTAAGAGCGCGCTTGAACGTTCTGCCAATACCCCAGATATCACTTCGACTTTAGTGAGAGCGCGTGGGTCTCGGATGAGATCAACTACTGAACCTACTGCGCCAGCTTTCTCATCCCATGCGCCGAATACCACTCTGGAAAGGCGTGACTGAATAATTGCACCGGCACACATCGCGCACGGCTCAAGCGTGACAACTAGCGTGCACCCATCTAGACGCCAGTTATCCAGTTGCTTGCCAGCTTTGCGAATCGCAACCGCTTCTGCGTGCGCAGTAGGGTCATGCGAAAGTTCGCGCTCGTTTACTCCGGTGGCAATAACTAAACCGCTAGGGTCAAGAACTACCGCACCCACTGGTACATCGCCATGTTCATGCCAAGCGCTCTTTGCGGCGGCGAGCGCGATCTCCATCGCTGCTGCGATAGGCTCTTGGTTATGAAGACTCACGTGGCTAATCATCCTCTCATCACTCACAAATTAACACTTCTTCGCGATAAAAGAACTGACTCACCGACTTTCCGCCATCTCACTGAAGAGCTTGTGATGCTCTTGGCTTATGAAGCCACTCGCGAAATTCGCACTGAAAAGATCTCTATCGAAACTCCGGTAGCGCCAACGACTGGAGTCCATCTCTCAAAACCACGTCCAATAGTGGTGCCGATTCTGCGCGCAGGCCTTGGAATGCTCGAGGGTATGACGCGGTTGATTCCCTCTGCAGAAGTTGGTTTCTTAGGGATGGTCCGTGATGAGAAAACCTTGCAGGCATCTACGTATGCCAATCGCTTACCCGAGGATCTCTCTGGCCGTCAGTGCTACATCCTCGACCCAATGCTCGCTACTGGTGGCACGCTGATTGCTGCCACTCACTACCTGCTCGAGCGCGGGGCTACCGATATCACCATCATCTGCATCCTCGCTGCACCCGAGGGAGTCGCAGCCCTTGAAAAATCACTCACTGGTGCGCCGGTGACTGTAGTGATGGGCGCGCTCGATGAGAGATTGAACGAGCATGGCTATATCGTCCCGGGCTTAGGCGATGCTGGCGACCGACTATATGGGACTGTTTAAAAAGTAGTTAGGATGGCGCCATGCGCGTAGTCAGTATTTTGAGCCTTAAAGGTGGCGTTGGAAAGACCTCTGTACTTCTTGGTTTTGCTGGAGCGGCAACAGTTCGCGGATTAGCAACTCTCGTCATTGACCTTGACCCGCAAGGTAATGCAACATCGATTCTTGCTGCAAAGAATCCAGCATCTACTGCAGCTGAGGTCCTTGCAAACCCCACCATTAATACTCTCCATAACAGTCTTACTGAATGCGCTTGGGAGATAGCCCCGGGGGAAGTTGATGTCATCGCTTCTAGCCCAAACCTGATTCAACATGATGCATTTAAATCTGCGGCCGCTTTTAAACCTCGCCTTGCTCGCGCCTTGGAAAAACTCGAAGGGTACGACTTGGTCCTTATTGATTGCCCACCATCCCTTGGCACCCTCACACGGGAAGCGCTCGCTGCTAGTGATCTAGCTGTTGTTGTTGCTACTCCAACCTTCTTCGGACTTCAAGGTGCCGAACGAGCTGCAGAAGAGATCGAAGAGATCCGCAGCTCACATAATAAGAAATTGAAACTCGCTGGCATCTTGCCCAATCGTGTCAAGAGCGTTGCTGAAGAGCATGATTATCGAATTCGTGAGATGGGTCGAATCTTCAGTAAGCAGATTATGAAACCTGCGATCCCAGATCGAATTGCATTTCAACAGGCAGAGAGCTTTGGTAAGCCGATTCAGACTGTTGGCACGGCCGGTTCACGTGAGGTGAGTGCAATTTTCGATAAGCACTTAACCACACTTATCCGTGGCTAAACGCCGGTGTAATACTTTCCAATCGCGCTTAACGCCTTATCCATTATCGCAAAACCTTCTTTTAGTTCGTGTTCGCTAATCGTGCATGGTGGTACAACGTGCGTTCTATTGAAATGAACAAATGGCCAGAGCCCATCTTTCTTACACGCAGCAGCAAATTCATTCATCGCTGGACTTGATCCGCCATAAGGAGCAAGCGGCTCACGGGTAGCGCGATCGGTTACCAGGTCTACGCCCCAGAAGACGCCCTTACCGCGAATATCGCCAATAACCTTATGTTTTGTTGCTAAATCATGGAGCGCAGGAGCAATGATCTTCTCGCCGATTTCAGCGGCATACTCGATGATTCCCTCTTCTTCCATGAGGTCGATTGCAGCAACTGTAGCTGCGCAGGCGAGTGGGTGTCCCATGTAGGTAAGTCCACCTGGGAATACTCGGTCATCGAAAGTCTTTGCAATCTCATCGCTAATGATGACGCCACCAAGAGGGACATATCCAGAGTTAACACCTTTGGCAAAGACAATCAAATCTGGTTTAGCGCTTGAGTGTTGATAAGCAAACCATTTACCAGCGCGGGCAAAACCTGCCATCACTTCATCTGCAATCCAGATAATCCCATACTTATCACAAAGAGCGCGTACGCCTTCAAGATAGCCTTTTGGTGGTACAAGGATTCCATTAGTACCGACAATTGATTCGATGATGACTGCAGCGATAGTTTTTGGACCCTCGAGAATAATTAAATTCTCAAGATGCTCAAGTGCGCGTTTGCACTCTTCATCTTCAGTTGTAGCCCAGAATGCAGAGCGATAGAGATATGGGCCAAAGAAATGAATATGCCCATATGCAAATTCATTTGGCCAGCGCCGCGGATCACCTGTAGCAGCGATTGCCGCAGCAGTATTGCCGTGATAAGAGCGATAATGCGAAAGAATTTTGTGGCGATTAGTGTGAATACGCGCCATTCGAATGGCATTCTCTACAGCATCTGCGCCGCCATTGGTAAAAAATACTTTGTTATGGAAACTCTCCGCATGTGAAGATATTTTTTGTGCAGCGATACTGCGAATGTCATTGGCATGTTGCGGTGCAGTCGTTGCCAAGATATCCGCTTGTTTCTTAATCGCCTCGATGATGCGGGGATGTTGATGTCCAACGTTGGTGAACACGAGTTGACTTGAAAAATCTAAATACTTCTTCCCATCGAAATCCCAAAAATAGGAGCCTTTTCCACCGGCTACTGGCAGGGGAGAGATAGCTGCCTGCGCCGACCAGGAGTGGAAAACATGGGCCTTATCAAGGGCTGCAACCTGCGCCCCATCGAGCCCGTGAGGCTTATCACTAGCCTGTGAATTCATAAATCCCCCTCGTCGTCGTACTCTGAATAGCCCAGATTAGGAGATTTTTATGGTTTCTACGAGCCCCGGCTATGGAATCACCATTCGCGTTGAAGGTCCTTCAGCCAATCAACCTGTCTCAGCGCTAACAGCAGTCCTTAATTCTCAAGGGGCATCGCTGACGGCGCTCGATATCGTGGAATCATCCTTTGACCGGGTTGTAGTCGATATCACTTGTGACACCATGGATGCAGACCATGCTGATCGAGTGGCAAAGGCAATCTCTGAAGTACCCGAATTGAAGGTACGAAAGGTAAGTGACCGAACTTTTCTCATCCACCTCGGTGGAAAAATCGAAGTCCAAAGCAAGGTTCAGATTAAAACTCGTGATGATCTCTCCCGTGCTTACACTCCAGGTGTTGCCCGAGTCAGCCAAGCAATTGCTGCTGACCCCTCCGATGCTCGTCGATTAACTATCAAAAGAAATACTGTCGCTGTTGTCACCGATGGATCTGCAGTCCTTGGACTTGGAAATATAGGACCTGCTGCAGCTATGCCTGTGATGGAGGGCAAGGCTGCACTCTTCAAGAGATTTGCAAATATTGATGCATGGCCAGTTTGCCTCGATACTCAAGATGTTGATGAGATTGTCCGTACCGTTCAGATTATTGCTCCTGTCTATGGTGGAATAAATCTTGAGGACATCTCTGCACCACGTTGCTTCGAAGTCGAGCGTAGGCTCCGCGAAATTCTAGATATCCCCGTCTTTCATGATGACCAACATGGAACGGCAATTGTCGTGACTGCGGCGCTTAAAAACGCTCTCAAGTTGATAAAGAAAGAGATCTCTCAGGTAAAAATCATTCTTAACGGAGTTGGTGCTGCAGGTACTGCTGTCGCGCAACTGCTCTACCATGCTGGTGCGCGACACATGATTGGCTTTGATATCGATGGCGTGATTCATAAAAGTTCACCTAAGAGCGATGAGATGCGCTCTTGGTTTATCGATATCAGCAACAATGAAAACTTCACTGGCTCACTTAGCCAGTCTCTGACAGGTGCTGATGTATTTATCGGTGTAAGCGTGCCAAATGTTATAAATGAAGGCGATTTACAGAGCATGGCTAAAGATGCGATTGTCTTTGCTTTGGCCAACCCAGATCCTGAAGTCGACCCAGAGATTGCTCGCCGCTATGCGAAAGTAGTTGCCACTGGTCGGAGCGATCAACCGAATCAGATCAATAACGTGCTTGCCTTCCCGGGAGTCTTCCGTGGTCTTCTTGATATCGGTGCGACAAAAATCACCGATGATGCCTTGGTAGCTGCTGCGGATGCGATTGCTAATTGTGTGCGGCCAGAGCAGTTAAACGAGAGTTTTATTATCCCAAGTGTCTTTGATCCTGCAGTAACTCCTGCGGTTGCCGCTGCTATCAAAGCCACCTGTAGGTAAACTCATCGCTATGTCGCTTACACCAGTCATCCTGCCCTCTAATCAATTTGATCACTTCTATCGTGGTGGAAACCGAATTGGCGTACTTCGTAATGGCCCTGGTGGACCAATGCGACCTGAAGAATGGATAGGGGCAACAACTACTCGATTTGGTGAGCGCGAGATGGGTTTATCGCGACTACCCGACGGCGAATATCTTCGTGAAGCAATCGCAGGTGAACCAGAGCGATGGCTTGGCAAAGCTCATGTCGATGCATTCGGGACGAGCACTGAAATCCTGGTGAAATTACTCGATCCAGATCAACGCCTTCCGGTCCATTTCCATCCCAATAAAGCATTTGCCAAGAAGCATCTAGCACTTGATCATGGAAAGACCGAAGCCTGGATCATTTTGGATGCACCTGAGAATGCAAAAGTAGGTCTCGGTTTTGCGAAGCAGATGAAGAAAGAAGCGATTTTCTCAATGGTGCAAGCAAAAGATTCAGCCGCACTTTTGTCATCCTTAAATATGGTCTCAGTCAAACCAGGGGATGCAATCTTGGTGCCAGCCGGCACTGCCCATGCGATTGACGCTGGAATTTTTGTACTCGAACTACAAGAGCCAACGGACCTCTCTGCTCTTTTGGAGTGGGAAGGCTTCGCTGTTGATGGATTAAAAGATGGCCATCTGGGGCTTGGTTTCGATGTAGTCCTTGATTCGCTCAATTACAATCCACTGAGTTCCGATGAGATATCTACTTTGGTGAAAAGCTCCAACTTCACAGGAGGTGAGATTCGTTCGTTATTCACCAATAAAGCTGATGGGTATTTCCGCGCCGATGTAATCCCTGGTGATGGTGCAACTATCGATGCAAGTTTTGGCATCTTGCTCCTGCTTGAAGGCGATGGTCTACTTACCACCGAAAATAGTGGAACTATCGCGGTCGGACATGGCGATGCGCTAGTGATTCCTTACGATGCCGGTCGCTGGAGCCTTAAGGGCGCCAGTGGAATTCTCTCGCGACCTCCACTTCCTGCCCTCGCGGCCCTTGCACCATGACCTCTCTCGAATTTGCAGCGAGCTTCGATGAGAGATTCTCGCCGATAGCGCCCTTCCTCCTTTACATGTTGGTCTGGGGAATAGTCTTTCTAGAAACGGGAATCCTTGTGGCCTTCTGGCTTCCGGGAGATTCGATTCTCTTTAGCGCCGGCCTTGTTGCAGCTGCGCGTGATGATATGAATATTGTGATTCTGGTTGCTGGAATCTTTCTTGCCGCATTTGTTGGAGATCAAGTGGGTTATGTAACTGGGCGAAAACTTGGTCGCCCCTATCTTGAAAATTCAAAGAAACCGCGGGTAGAGCGGATGGTTGCTCGCTCTGAGGTTTTTTACCAAAAACATGGCTGGTGGGCTGTGTGCGCCGCCCGATTCTTTCCCTGGTTTCGCACCTTCATTCCGCCCATCGCCGGAATTTCCAAAATGCCTTACTACAAGTTCCTTTCAGCAAATGCAGTCGGAGCGCTCGCTTGGGGAGTGGGAATCACAATTGCCGGTTACTTCTCCGCAAGTATTCCCATAGTGAAAACGTTCTCCTACGCAATTGCCGCATTTTTTATTGGCGGATCGATACTCTCAATTATTTGGCGTAGATCTCGTTCGAATTAATCCTTGTTTCCGTAATCCACCAACAAGCACTCCAATATATGTGATAAGAATTCCAAGTACGAGATTGATACCAATTGTCACATCCTCCGGTGGTGCAATTAGATCAAAAATCAAAGAACCTATTAGCTGTCCTCCAGTAGCAAATAAGGTAAATGAGAGTACGCCAATCTTTGCCACAATCACTGATGAAGAGGCAATGTAAAGGACTCCGATAGTTCCGCCCCAATAAATCCACCATGGTGATGTTGGTAGACCGACTATTTCTTCGCCTCGTGCCGTATTGATAATCAACAGGATGACAAGTGTTGATGTACCCATAAAGAAATTGAGCCAGGTTGTTGAAAAACTTTGCCCTGATACATCATTAATCTGTCCATTGAGAGCGCGCTGGACACCAATCATAAAACCGCCAACAAAGACGATGATGATGGGGGCGGGTGAAATATTTGCCAGTTGGATCTCTTCCCATGTCGCAACTAGTACCGCAAAAATCGTGATTGCTGCTGCTAATACTCGGCGGAGCGTTATTGGTTGTTTGCCTCCACCAGTGATACCTATTCGATCCACTATCAAAGAAGCCAGCGTTTGACCGGCAATCATCACAACTGAGAGGAGCGCAACTCCAATAATTGGAACAGTGAACGTTTGAATGGCAACGAAGATTCCACCCATGATTCCTGCAGAGAGCCGCCAAGCGGGTAGTTCACCACTTTTCACTCCAGCAACAATTCGTCGAACGCCCTGTCGAACTTTGGGGTTAGCTAATGCGATGATGTTAAGAAGTAAGAATCCAGAACCAAAAGAGTAAACCGCTGCCTCAGTGCTATTTCCCAGCGCTGCCGAGAGACCACCATTAACCCGCGATTGGGCTGCGATGAGAATGCCACTTAGCGCAGCAAGTAAATCTAAACGCACGTGTTATTTCTTTGCGCCTGAACTTGGGCCGTGCACTTCGCGCTTATCCGCAATCCAATCCATTAAAGCGAATAAAACTCCAGAGGCAACAAAGGTGAGGTGAATAATCACACGCCAGATAGTTCCCTCTCCAACCTCTTTATCTCCAGCAAGTTCGATGAAATCCTTTAAAAGTTCAATGACAGAGATTGCAACAAGCGAACCAATTAATTTGATCTTCAATCCAGAGAAGTCGATGGTGCCCATCCAATGAGGCCGATCATCAGATTCGTGGGCGGCGTCGATTCGCGAGACGAAGTTCTCATATCCAGCGAGAATAACAATGAGAATCAGATTCCCGATTAACGTTAAATCTAGAAGTGCAAGGAGATCAAGGGTAAAGACATGTGGATCTTTTTCCCCGAGATTCTCGACGAGATGTACAAACTCAAGTATGAAGCGGTAGATAAGTGCGATAAGGGCGAAAACTAAACCTATGTAAAGCGGCGCCAATATCCAGCGCGCTTGGAAGAGTAGATTTTCAAGAGAGTTTGCGATTTTTGTTGCTTTTTTGGACATGGTAAGAGAATAATCAAAAAGGGCTCATTAAGCCACTATCGACTAGATAACTGGGAATCTTCCCGCTCGCCCGAGGGCAAATAGCGCTCGCCAACTCAATTTCCTCTGCTTACCAGCGCTAGCAACAACACCATTACCGAACCCTCGCAACCAAGAGATGAGAGCATTCACATTTCGCACTCGTATCATCGAAATAGCAAACCAGATAGATATATAAATGAATGAGATGGGAAATGGCAGATTCCGTTTAGCTAACCAGACGCGATTGCGAGCATTGAGCCGATAGAAATTTGCATGTCGCGTGGGTTGAATTACCGGATGTTTAACCGTCACATCTGTTGCATACCATGCGATAAATCCATGGTTGTACACCTGCCAGACCAACTCGATTCCCTCGTGAGCATAGAAGAAATTCGCTGGCCATCCTCCAATTTCATTAAAGAGCGAACGGCGAATAATCACCGCGCCCTCCCATAAAGTTGTAGCGGGTGAACTTGCCAGTGGATCACCAATCCGAAGTCGTGGGATCCAACGCGAAGGGGCGATTCCTTCTCCATCTGGCACCACACGGGGCTGGATGAGACCCCATTGACTATGTGCATCGAAGTGCGAAATAAGCGCGGTAAGTGCGTGCGGTGATTCTAGGTAGGCATCATCATCGAGAAAGAAGAGAAATTCCCCCGATACTTTGACGGCACCGGCATTTCTGCCCGCTGGTATTCCAAGATTCTCGGGCAAATAGAGCGTTTTTTCCTCGGGGTATTCAGATGCGGGGTTCCAACTATTTCCCACAATGACTACATCTAATTCGATACCAATCTGGCTTTTCAAAGATTGCAACGCTCGCGCTAATTCTCTAGGACGCTTACCCATGGTGAGGAGTACTGCACCAACTCTTCTGCTCACTTTCTTATTCGCCTGCTCGTAATTTATTGGAGGTGAGAATGCTCACGAGGTGACCAATGAAGACGAAGATTATGAGTGGAAGTATCCAATTGAAGAGTTTCTCTAAAAGTTGTAAATCATAGAGAGAGCTCAAGAGAGTGAGAACAAAAATCCAAATAGTCATCTCTACTGAGTGAAACATGCGGTGAAGGGGTATGAACTTGAAAATTCCTTTGATTACTCTCACTAGAGAACTGCGCGATGTACCCTCGGATTCTCTATCCTCTAATTTTGATAAGCCCGCAAAATAGCGAGAGATATGGACTGCGTCGTTGAGCGCTTTATTGAGAATGATAAGGAGCGCAAAGAGCGCGCCTATCAACGGGTAATCGCTAGAGTCAAGCGATTTTTCGGGCCATCCGGTAAGGCGCAAGCCCAGCGCAACTGCAATTGCGCTCTCGGTGAGATAGTGACCCAACTTGTCGAGGAAGATCCCTGCGGGTGAAAACTCCTTCTTCCATCGTGCAATCTCGCCGTCGCAACAATCCCAGAGCATCTGCAGCTGAGCTAAGGCCAATGCCAGAACAACACCAAGTAACCCAGGAATCAATAATGAGAGAGCTGCGGAGAGCCCAGTGAGAATCATCAACCAGGTAACAGCATTGGGTGAGAAATTCATTCGCAAGAGAATGCGTGTTAGGTACGGTGAAATCTTCCGCAAGTAAAGATCTGCAACCCAATGCTCTGAATTTGCTCGACCGCGCACAGATTCCGGTTGCGCTACTGCTCTTAGCTCACTGATTGAAATTCGCCGACTCATACCGCCCCCTTGGCTACATTATGCCCGCCACGCATAACGATGAGCAGACCCAGATAAATGGTTAAGCCAGTGACAATCTCACTATCAAGCCCAAGAGCATAAGCAAGTAGGCAGAGAGAAATTCGACCTGCAACTCGCAACCCCGCTCGACCATATCTCGTCGAACGCCCCTGCAGGGAATCATAAAGATTTGCATAATGCCAGAGCGCTACCGAAACAATCAAAAGAAATTGCAGCGCTGGAGAAATGTTTAGAGGAATGATGAGTAGCGCGACTAGTTCGCACCCGCGCAGGATAGAGGGAAATGTCCAAGCAATCTTCGACCCAGAAATCCGAATCGGAATCACGGTATCTCGTTGCGCAACTAAGAATGGTGCGGAAAGTATTTTATCTGGCCAGGTGAAAATTCTCCGTGCGCGAGCGAGAACTACAAAGATAAATGAGAAGATTCCTAAAATGATAATTACTCGAAACGAATCATTAATGGAGGTAAATAGCGGGAGAAAGGCTAGTAGCAACCATCGCTCACCGATTGGTAAATTCAACACTTTCTTCATCCAGTAACGAAGACCTGAACGCGTGCTAGCTGAGGTTGTAACTTTCTCTTCATATAAATCTTGAAGTTTTACGAAGTTATAGTCACTCAGGTGTCGAACAGTTTGGAGAATCACTAAAGCCAGTGCCAGCCACCAAGTTCGCGCATCATTAGTGCTGTATGCAAGCGCCCCGATATAAGCGAATTCCTTTACCCGATCGGCGAGCGCATCCAGCCAGGCGCCCAGGGCTGAAAATTCTGATTTGTATCTGGCGATTTCGCCATCTACACAATCAAGAACTAGGGAGAAGAGAAAGACGATTCCACTGGCGAAATATTTTCCAGTCGAGGCCATGTATGCCGCCAATAACCCCACAACTATCGATATCGCTGTAACAGTATTTGGTTTTATTGAAGTCTCTACTAATGCATTTGTGAAAGTCCTTGAGATTTTCCTTAAGACAAAGGTGGAGAAAAAGCCATCATCTGCTCGCGCTGCAGCGCGCAACCGAAGGGATTTATCGCTCATTTCTCTCGGTTCTCTCCCCATAACGGGTACTCTATTCCAACCCCCCGTGCAGAGATGAAAAGATGGTGAAAAATGGCGCAACGACGACGAGATCGCAACCCAGTTGCGCGTCTCTACCGGGTGCTAAAGCGAAAGGCCAAGACGCTCTGGCGTTTGGTATTTCCACCAGAATTGCTGCCATTCACTACAGATAGCGCGCAAAATCATGGAGTTGCCGCATTCTTTGCAGATACCCCCTCCAAGATCTATCAGATTGCGCAATGGATTCCAGTCTTTGAGAAAGCTCCCACACATTTGCGGCCAATGATTATCACCCGTCATGCTGCAACCACCGAAGAGCTCCAGAAAATCACATCGCTTTTGGTAGTACATGCGCGGACATATGACTTACTCATGCAACTTTTGGAGCTTTCTCAATTTAAAGCCCTGATCTATGTAAACAACTCTTATCAAAATTTCCAAACACTTGCCTATCAACAAGCTGCGCATATCCATGTGAATCATGGTGAGAGCGACAAAATATCAATGGTGAGTAATCAATCAAAGGCATATGACCGAGTTTTTGTCGCAGGTGCTGCCGCTAAAGATAGATACCTCTCTGCTGTGGCTTGGCTCGATGAGAAGAAACTAATTCCCATTGGGCGACCGCAACTCGATCTTGAAACTACGCCAATACTTGAGAACAGTGCGCTAAAGACAATCACCTACGCTCCCACGTGGGAGGGTGAGGATGAAGCCAATAATTACACCTCCATGGATTGTTACGGCATGGCAATTATTGATGCTGCACTTGCTCAATCCGGTTGCCGTGTGATCTATAAACCCCATCCAAGAATCATGGATTCAAAGGATCCGTTGATTTCAGATGCCCATGCATACATCATAAAAAGACTGGCGCGAGGGCCCCACGAAATTCATCTTGCAGGCGATGTGCTGAGCGTTCTCAAAGATACAGATTTACTCATAAGCGATATCTCCAGCGTGACGCTTGATTATCTCTATCTCAAACCATCAGGAGCCATTTTTCTCTCGGACCGAGGAAGCAATCGATTGGAATTAGAGGCGGAATCTCCGGTAGCAAAGGCGGCATACATCATTGATCAGAGGACAATCAGTGGGTTGAGTGGTGCTTTGACAAGGGTGCTCGCTCACGACGAGTTGTTCGATAAGAGACAAGAGGTCTGCCGGTACTATTTCGGAGGAATTGCAGCGGGCGAGAGCACCACTGCCTTCTACAGAGAGCTAGAACGCACCATTGCTGAGCACGATACATCTGTATCTGCGCTCTCCCGAGTGCGACATAGTCAGTAAGGGAGTGACGTGGTTCAGCAAGTAATTATCCTCGCCGCAGGAATGGGTACCCGCCTTGGAAAACCGTGGCCTAAACCACTCACACCATTAAAAGATGGTCGCACCATCATGGAGCAACAGATGAGCAACATCTCATCGGCTTTTGGTGAGCGAGCTCGAATTGGTGTTGTCGTAGGTTTCAAAATGGAAATGATCATGGAAGCTCACCCTCGAGCAATTTTTATTTACAATGAGCTCTTCGACCAGACAAATACCAGCAAGAGTCTCTGGCGAGCGCTCAAAGCAAGTTGTGATGGTGGGGTGCTCTGGATGAACGGTGACGTTGTCTTTGATGCCAAAGTTCTCGAAAGAATCAAACCGCTTATCGAGAAGGATCAATCTTTCATCTGTGTAAATACTTCAAAAGTTGCTGAAGAAGAGGTGAAATACACAGTTGATAGCAATGGCAATATCAAGGAACTATCTAAGAAAGTAGTCAATGCTCTTGGTGAAGCAGTGGGTATCAACTTTGTCGCAGCAAGAGATAAGAGTGCTCTCGTGCGACGTTTAGAAGAAGTGGCTGATAACGACTACTTCGAAAGGGGAATCGAGGTATCGATAGAAAAGGACAAAGCCTCGTTTATCCCAGTGGATATCTCTGATTTGTTTGCGGTTGAGGTTGATTTCCCTGAAGATCTAGAGCGCGCTAACGAAAGCGTGAAATAGCGGGGATTTAACCGTTTGAGTTGTTGTCATCCAACTCAACACTTGCATCGCCTTCTTGAACTTCGACCTCTACCTCTTCAAACTCAGTCTCCTCGAAGTCTTCCTCGGTTTCACTATCTTCACCAAGAAGTGCTAGGGCTTCTTCGAGCGACATTTCGCCGTCAATTTCCTCGGCTTCAAGTTCTTCCTCATCAGATTCCTCGTCTTCCTCGAGAAGCACGAGTTCCTCTTCTGATTCTTCGGTTATTCCAATTTCGACGATGAGGGCATCAATTAGCTCTTCCTTTGTTAGGCCCTTAAATTCCACTCCACTCTCTTTGGCAAGAGCTTGTAACTCCTTCAGTGACATCTCTTGCAATTCATCTGCGGAGTATTCGACTACCTCTTCATTCTCAGCCATGATCTCCTCTTCCACTTCATCTTTTGGACTTTCTTGAATTAGTTTCCCTTCAACTACCGAAGCGGCAGTCGTAGCTTTCACTACTTCGACAACTTCTTGGGGTGTTTGTTCCTTAATTGAAGCTGCGCGCGGAGAGTCTGGGGCTGGAGCCTTTGCCTCTTTACTATCTAACTTCAAGCGACTCATCTCTGCCCAAGGATTATCTGAGCCTGACTTCTTGCCGGCCATAATTTTTCCTCTCCCTACTTTTTACGCTTTTTACTGTTGCGGTGCTTGCTCTGGATTGTTCCACTCATCATTTGGGGCCTCATCAAAACTTGTCACTATTTCTACAATTGGTGATGAGCCGTCAA
>VGAL01000028.1 GCA_016870715.1 Actinomycetota bacterium
GTTCAGGTGCCGGAGGTGCCGGAGGTGCCGGAGGTGCCGGGGGTTCAGGTGCCGGAGGTGCCGGGGGTTCAGGTGCCGGAGGTGCCGGGGGTTCAGGTGGAGCAAACAGCGCAACTTCTGGCGCAACGATTACAACATCACCTGCAGGATTTACCACCACATTCTCTGCTGGAGGAACCTCCGCATTCCCATCCGCAAAAACAATTTGAATATGGCCATCGGCAGGTTGAACTAACTCTCGTCCATCCTGCAACGGAACGACAATTTTCTCAGCAGAGACGATGCTCTGAATCTGATTATCTTGAACAACAATTACTTGACTAGGTTCAGCGATGGTATTCGTGTTATTCACTTGCGAGACGACCTTTTCTCTATCAGTGAATACTCTTGTTACGTTTTCGCCTTGCCTTACTTGAATTTCAATCTCACCACTATCGCGAACCGTAACCTCAGTTTTATCTCTTGCGACAAATTGAATGGATTGATCTTTTCCGACCTTTACCTGTAAATCAACACCCCCCCTGTCCAATCGAGAAGTGAATTGATGAACGCTAAGTCGTTTAAAATGTGCGGCCGCACTCGCACTCGAAGTGCTCGGTGGAATGTTGATGTATGGAACGCCAGTGGTATCTCGAACAACATGGAATGAAGCCAAGCCAGGAATCCCAAGGGTGTACCAAAGAGTCCGTTTGGTTCCCATCGGAGTAGGAGCAGATTGAACTATTGCTGTCTCAAGAGTTAATCCACTCGAAAACTCAACCCTGCGCTTTCCCGCCTTAAAATCATTCTCGAGCTTGGTGCCGTTCTGGAGTATCAAACCGGTCGAGCCAGTCTTGCTCTGGCTAACCGCATTTACCCATTTCGGATGCGACACCTCAACGCTCGCGCCAGCGGCACCTTTTGCCGTCGCATCAATTTGGGTGCCGTTTTTATTCTTGCGGCGAATCGTCTTCACGGCAAAACGGCGCTCCATTCGAGGGATAGCAGCTGAGGTCAGCCACCCCGGGGATTCAGGAAGGAGAAGTATCCCAAACTGGGCTACCCCCAGAGAAGTAGCGGGTGGGGGTAGCCCCACCGCCCCTGCTTCAGCGGGAATTCGCCCCTGTCACCCGGCCATGGGCGGGGAGGTGAATATCAAGAACGGTCCCATGATCCATGAACTTACGTTTCCAGAGCTCCGGGGCTAGCTCATCCAGAATCCGACTCCCCAACCCTGCGCCACCCATGCTTTTGCTGTGCCCGTTATCGCTGATGGTGAGGTGGAAGTAATTTCCCTCGCGCTGCCCTCGAACCTCAACCGCGTTCGCTAAACCGAACCGCACTGCAGAAGAAACCGCCTCTTCCACCAACTGCGAAACATCGCTCAAGAAATCAATGGAGTAATACTCAGTATCAGCAAGAGATAGTTTTATATCTGCAATCCCCTGCCACGCCCACGCAAAATCATTTAACTTATCCAAGGGTGAATTCTCGTGCGAAATGAAGTCCACCGAGATATCCCGATTGATCACAATCTGCGCCATGTTCACCATCTTACGCACACTAATCGAATCTCCCGCAGTTGCTGCCTGTTGTAGTTGAAGCGCAATTGCCGTCAATTCAGCCTGAAGTGAACCATGTAAGTAGGTAGCAATCTCAGAATCTTGATTCATCTTTGCCAGAGTGTGTAAGTGCTCTTCCAACAATTCATTAGTAACAGCCTTATCAAGTAATTCTAGAATCTTCGCGCGATCACTAAATATTTGATTAATTATAGTCATGAATACAGTCATCAGTAGATTCATTGATACAAGCAACCAGAAAATATATGCGTTGGGTCTACTATCGGCGAGTATCTCTAGCATCTGTATCGTTATCGCAGAGGGAACAATCGCAATAAGTACAAGAGCCACTGGATGCAACCAGCTACCAATCACAATATGCCTATCTCGCAAAAAATCTTCTACAAAGAAGAGGACAAAAATCACAAGCGCAGCTGGAATTACACTACCAAGTGCCACGACTATTCCCTCCGGAATGCCAATTCCAATCAAGTGCGTGAGACAGACGAAGAGTGAAATCGCAACGTATGGTACCTGCCGTGCCACGAGCGCATCCAATACCAAGCGACTGGACCTAAATCGCAACACATGATTGGAGCGATCTAGCCAGAGTCGGTGGCTCAACGGGCGGATTCTTTTCTCGATAATCTGCTTAATATCCTCGGCAACCGAGGCGGCATCCTCATCCGATATCTCCACATCATCAAAGGAAGCTAACCGACCTTTTAGCGTAGCCGTTACCTTATCGATGTAGGCCGAGATCTCACTCAACCGCTCTGCCGGCTTAGTCGTAATGTAGATCTGTCGCTCGCGTTTGAGCAGTAAAAACCTCCGGTAAAGGTCCTGGTACTCCTGGATATATCGCTCTTGCCCCTCAGCAATTAACCCAATAGCAGCCATCGCAATTACCACTGTAATAGAGGAGCTAAGCGCACGTAAGAAGATATTTACTTCATCTTGCAACCCAAAAAGTGGTGGCATCAGGTTAATCACCAGACCACGCATCGCTCCACCTAACGCAATCAGGAGCAGAATCTTGCCCAAGGGCCGTGTCCGCCGCTGAATCCTCGGCAGAATCGTAAATGCAATAAGTAGCATGAAGAGTCCGAGCGCAATCTCTGATACCAAACCAATAACCAACCAATACCCACGTTGGGTGAGACTGATGTCCTCTCGTGGAATGGTGATAGCCACGCCAATAGGACCGAAGAGAGAGAAAACCAGAAATGTCTTCAGAGTGAAGATGTAATTGCCTGAGACTCGATCAAAAATCGATTTAATCGTAGTAGGTAACACGGTTACCTAGATTTCCCTGCCAAGCGCATATACGCGCGGGTGAGATGAACTCTTTGATTCTGTGTCGAATCACGCGGCAATTGAAGTTGGGTGTAGATGCGAGCAAGTGTGTTCTCAACCGCCTTCTCACTCACACCTCGTTGCCGCGCGATCTCTGCAGTCGTCAATCCACGCGCAACCATGCCAAGAATCTCAATCTGCATCGTGGTCAACGGAATCAGCTCCCGCTTCGGGAAGATCTTGCGCACCACCCGACCAAAACGAGTCTCATTGACTATATAAATCTGCTCGATGATCTTGCGAATGTCATCGATATCTTGTTTGCATAGATAAAGCGCACCCGCAGGAAGCGGCGGCAACTTAGTTGTAAGAAGGCGTGGGTCGCGGAATGTCGAGAGAATGATGATGCCAACATTTGCCTGGCGTGAGCGGAGCGCATGCGCCACATCGATTCCCGTTGGGCCTGGCCCTAAATCAAAATCGAGCATCGCAATATCAAATGGGCTCTGCGCCTGGATACGCAGCGCCTCTTGCGCCACTCCCGTTGCGCCCACTACCTCGAAGTTCTGGGCCCGTACTGCCGAAGCGAGTGTGGTCCGAATAAAAGGATCATCCTCAACAATCAAGATTCGCGCTGGCCTCATGGCGATGAGTCTGCCAGTTAATGCCCTATTTCTGAACTAGCTCCTGGACCATATTTCTAAATGCTTTGGTATGCGCATCAACGTCGCCCTCCGTCGTCGCCGGTGAGATAAGCGCCATATTGTGAAATGGCGTAAGCAAGAAGCCCTTATTTAATAGGAAGAGATGGAGATACTGCTCTAACTCGAAATCTCCAGCATCCGCAGCCTCACGCCCCGTTCGTGGCGCGCGTGGCGTAAAGGTGTACTCAGCGCGCACACCCAACCGATTCACATGCCACGAGAGCGCGTACTCCCTAATCACTTCCTCGACCCCATCAGCCCAGCGATCTGCCAACGGAATCATCCGCGTATATGCCTCTTCCGTTAAAACTTCAGTGAGCGTGGCGCGCATCGCAGCAAGCGAAAGCGCATTCCCCGCAAGGGTCCCGCCTATCCCGCCCGTATCAATCAAATCGAGTTGGACAAACTCTTTTATCTTCGCCGCCACCTCATTGGTCATACCAAAGGTCCCGGTAGGAATTCCACCACCAATTGCTTTTCCAATCGTGAGGAAATCTGTTTTCAAACCAAGTCCACCCGTCATCCCTCCGGGACCATAAGAAATAGTGTGCGTCTCATCGATAATCAAGTAAGCGCCATATTGCTTTGCCAATCGCTGCAACTCTTCTAAATATCCCGGCTCAGGTAGCACGATGCCCACATTGGTCATCGCCGGCTCTAACAAGATAGCTGCGATCTCGCCGCTCTTCAGCGCGCGTTCCATCGCACCAAGATCATTGAACTCCACCACAGTCGTCGTCACATCAAGTGGCACAGGTGCGCCGATATTTCCCTCGCGCGCCACAGTGTGGTGGTTGCTATCGAGAGTTGCAAAAGTCTCATCAACGCTTCCGTGATAACACCAATCAATCACCACAATCTTCGGACGACCAGTGAGCATCCGCGCGTAACGAATCACGTGGCGATTGGCATCGGTTGCAGATACGGTGAACTGCCAGAGCGGTAAACCAAATCTCCGAGCAAGTTCTGCCGAGACAAGTAATGCATCCTCACTCGGCAACATCATCGTGATGCCCTTGTCAATCTGCTTATGGATCGCCGCAATCGTGGCATCCGGCGAATGGCCCGTCATCGAACCGGTATCGCCAAGACAGAGGTCTATATATTCATTTCCATCGACATCATGAAAGCGCGAACCCTTAGCGGTTGCGACGAATATGGGAAATCCACCCGGCCACTTCGCCATCCACGACATCGGCACACCGCCAGGCATATGCGCTTTTGCGCTCTCGGCGAGCGCAGCAGACTTTGGGTGGAGCGTGCGGAAACGTTCGCGCTCGCGCGCCATTAACTTTGCTAGATGCTCTGGGTCAATCATGGTGAATTTACTTTCCTAAGAACTCGCGCAGCGCAGCAACGGCAAGTTTGTGGTCATCTACCTGGGGAACGCCGCTTACCAAAATGGTGCCGCAATGACCTTCACCGATGACATGGAGTGGATATCCGCCACCATGCAAGGCGTGGGTCTCTTCAGGAAGATTATTCATTGCATACCAAGAGAGCTCATCAACACCCTCCTCCTCAGCAGCAACCCGCTCATACATTGATGAGTGGCCATCACTGGCAACGACTCGAGCTTTCCGATCAATCCACCAATCATTCTCTGGCTTTGCGCCAGGGAGTGAGACATGAAAGACCTTCCACTCATCGATCCGCACTTCAATGGCAACGGGCAGGTTCTTAGCTCGAGCAAGTCGCACCGCAATCTCACCCAGTGCAACTGCATCGGCAACTTCGAGTTTGCGAAGTATTAATTCCGCTTCTTCAGCGAGCAATTCATGGCTGCTAAATCCGCCGCTCGTTTCTCGTTTCATGGTCACCTTCGCTGCTTATGCCTTCGAGAAAGTAAATTGCGCCTGCAAGAGATTTGACTTGCTTAGGTCATAACCAAGATTCTGCGCATTAGGTGGCGCAGTCTGTGGCTCGATACAGACGCCTTCACTATCTAAGGTGTAGACAATCCACCATGGCGTGGGCGAAGTAACTTCAAGCTTCGCACCGCCTCGCCACAAAGTGGTTGGCGTTCCAATCGGAGTATGAAAAACGTCATCCCACGGTTGCGGAGTAATCGGGGAGATGAATTCCCCATTCGGCATCAAGGTCTCATCAACTTTTAACATCTTCTCTGCAGTAAAAATCACTTCAGCTTTCTCTGCTCCCCCACCGATCTCGCGTGGGAACCAGGTATGGATTCCGGCCCATCCCGGGAGATCGCAATCGCCAGCGAAATATTCCAATTCATAATTGAGCACATTCCCAGAGACTGATACTCGTAGCTCTGCGCTTGCTCCGTTATAGGGCGCTGGGAAATCGACTCGACTTGCGCCATTGCCACACTCTTGCCAGGGCATTTGAAAACCTAATCCATGAATGGCATGTGGCGGAATGATGTTGGTGGGCAACTGCTCTTCGCGCCCATCTTTATGGCGGAACTTTCCATGGAGGACTCGACCAGCCCACGGGATCATCGGATACCAACCCCAGTGGAGGATGTTCTCCCGTTTAGGCACTGAGAACTCATAACCGCCCCACTGCACAGAGGAGAGGCGCGCGCCATTTTCTAGATCGATTTCAACGCGGATCTGGTCACCTTCGATGATTTGTTTCATAACTCATTCCTATATGGTGGTTGGGCACCTTGTCTAGAGCAGGTGATTGCTGATGCTTGTACAGCTCGGTGAAGTATATGTGAGAGTTCTTCGTTGAGCGCTCGAACTAATCCATGGGTCACGATTCCCTCAGCAAGAATCGCACCAACGGTATCGCCAGCACCTACCGTGTCAATAACATCGACCTTTGTTGCGGGAACTTCAATCATATGTTCCGCAGTAATTCCTACTAGTCCGTTCTCGCCACGGGTAATTACCACTAACTGCACGCCATGATCTAACCAACTCTTTGCCACCTCAAATTCATGCATCTCGGGATAGAGCCAATCAATGTCATCGGAACTTGCTTTCACAACATCAGAAATTTGCAAGAAGCGCGCGACCGCTGCCTGATAACGCTCCAGGTCGCCCATGACGCTTGGGCGAATATTGGGATCGAAGATGATGGGAACTTTTCCGGAGGCACCTTTCATCCATTCGAAGAGGACCGATGCTCCGGGTTCGACAATCGTGGCAAGAGTGCCGAAGTAAATCGCTTCGACCTCTTCCTCTTCTACATCAGGAAGGTTTTTCTCGTCGTAAGCAAAAGTTGCTGTGCCATCAATAAGAAATTGATAACTCGCACCGCCATCGGCTCCGATAGTGACATTCGCTATGCAGGTTGGTAGGTCGTGCGTTGGTGTAAAGCGCAAGCCAACGCCAGCGGCGGTAAATTGCTCACGCATCATCTGACCGTACGAATCGTTGGAAAGGCCGCCGATAAATTCGTTCTCTATTGCCAAACGCGCAAGCGCATGTGCCGTGTTCGCTGGGCCACCACCTGGGATTTCCCGCACCGTTCCAGCAGCGGAGATCTTGTCGATGAGCGCTTCACCACAGACCCAAATCGCCATACCTTCTACCCTATCTAGCCGCCGCGGAATAGGCTCACCTCATAGATATCTCATATATATAAGGAGCGCAGATGGCCAGCCTTGTTATGGAAGTTCCCGTTCTCGTCGCAGCAAATACCCCAATGCCGATGAAGAAGGTGGAAGTTGCTGATCCTGCGCCACATGAGGTGCGTGTGACGATGGCAGCATCTGGTGTCTGTCATTCATGCCTGCATGCATACGACGGATCACATGAGACTCCGATGCCGATGATTCTTGGTGATGAAGGCGCTGGCGTTGTTGAGTCTGTTGGTTCGGCTGTTACCACTCTTGTTCCTGGCGATCACGTCATTATCTCGTGGCTACTTAATTGCGGCACCTGCGCACAATGTCTTCGCGGTAAGCCGGCATATTGCTATGGCCCATCACCTTTTGGTGCGATTGGTTTTGATAACACAGGACGTTTTACCGATGTCGAAACCGGAAAGCCAGTGCTCCACTATGGTCCGGCAACCTATGCGCCTTATGTTGTTGTTCCTGCAACTTCTGCAATCAAGATTCGTAAAGATATGCCGCTTGAGAAAGCAGCGCTCATCGGTTGTTCTGTCACTACTGGTTTTGGTGCTGTCACCAATGCAGCAGCAGCTCGCCCCGGCGATAGCGTTGCTGTTGTTGGTTGCGGCGGCGTTGGTCTTAACTCCATCCAAGGTGCGCGCGTTGTTGGTGCTCATCCGATCATCGCGATTGATACCAGCGATGCAGCGCTCGAGATGGCCGTGAAACTTGGTGCAACGCACACGATCAATCCAAAGAAGGTCGATGTCGAAAAAGAAGTTTTCAAGATCGTTCCGCATGGTGTGGATCATGCGATTGGCGCTGTTGGTAGCGTCGCGGCATTCATGAACGGTTTGAATATTCTCGGACCTGGTGGCACATTGATCATCCTGGGTGCGCCCGGTAACGGTGACAAGATGACTATTGATCCAATCTTCAACATCTTGCGCGGTGAGCGTGGAATGCGCGGCAGTAAATATGGATCGGCAAATCCTGCAACCGAGTTCCCCATGCTCATTGAGTTATACATGGCGGGCAAGCTCGATCTTGATTCGCTCCTCACTGCGAACTACTCACTCGATGAAGCAACGAAGGCATTTGAAGTGCTTGCTAAGGGTGGCGCTGGTCGCGGTTTAATTACGTTCTAGACTCATCGCTATGACATCAGAGCGCAAGCGCCTAGTTGATAAGAAAGCGGTCATTACTGGGGCTTCGCGCGGTATTGGCGCTGCAGTGGCGCGTGCATTTGCTGCTGAAGGCGCCGATGTTGCCCTCGCTTATGCGCCCAATCCTGAGATGGAAAAGTTAGCAAAGGATTTAGCTACTGAATTAACGGCTACTGGTGTGAAAGCGGTTGCGATTTCTGGAGATTTAGCAAGCGCAGATGATCCCGGTGCAATCATTCGCACCGCGCGCGAGGCGCTTGGACCAATTTCCACGATTGTCTCCAATGCTGCCGCTAATTGGCGAAGCCCTTTTGATCAATACTCCGTTGCGGATTGGGATCTGATTAATAACGTCAATGTTCGTTCCACCTGGTTGATGGCAAAGGAAGCAAAAGCAGATCTCATCGAGACCCAAGGTTCCATCATCACGGTCTCTTCGATTCTTGCTCATAACGGAAATAACACCAATGCGCTTTATGTAACATCAAAGATGGCGATCATTGGATTGACTCGTGCGCTAGCGCGTGAACTTGGCCCAGATGGTGTTCGTGCTAATTGCGTTGCACCAGGTGCGATTCGTACCGAGTGGGAGATTGAATTCGATCCCGATCCGGAAGCGGTGAAAGAAGCGGTCTACGCCAGACAAGCTCTGCAGACTCGGGGCTTTGCAAAAGACCTTGCCGGCACCTTTGTTTTCCTTGCAAGTGATCAATCTAGTTTTATCACCGGACAGACCATTACCGTTGATGGTGGCTGGATGATGAAGTGAGTGGCGTTACTTACGATTTAGTTTTACATGGAGATATTTACGATGGCACGGGCGCACCGCCATTTGCTGGATATGTTGGCGTGACTGGCGAAGTAATCACTTATGTGGGTAAAGAAAAGATCACTGGAAAGAAAGAGGTAACTGCCCCAGCAATCTCGCCCGGCTTTATAGATATCCACACTCACTCAGATTTATCGATAGCCCTTGATGGACGATGTGAATCAAAACTCTTTCAAGGTGTCACCACAGATGTTTCCGGTAATTGTGCCTTTGGTCCAGTGCCGATTAATCGAGAGCGGATGGCAGAACACACTGCGCACCTACAGGGAATGGATTTCACTGGTGGTGGATATAAAGAGAGTGATATCTCGTGGAGTGATCTCAATGGCTATCGCGCCATACTCGAATCGCGCGGAATAGCCCAAAATAGCGCCCCTTTGGTGGGCCATGGAAACTTGCGGATTGCCGCGATGGGGTTGAAGGAGGGCGGTGCGAAGGGCGCTGACCTTGCAAAGATGGAAGAGCTATTGGAGCGTGAGTTAGCGCAAGGCGCCTTCGGAATGTCGACGGGTTTGACCTATGTGCCCTCACGTTATGCAGATATCGATGAACTTGTGGCGCTCGGAAAAGTTTTAAAGAAACATAATCGCGTCTACACATCTCACGCTCGCGACTTTGACATCTTGGGTAACGATGATTTTTTCGGCGTAGTCAATGAAGCGCTCGAGGTGGGGCGACGCTCTGGAGTCCGGGTGCAGTATTCACATGCCTCAATCAATCATCCGGATCGCTGGGGAATGGCTAGTAAATGGACAGATCTCTTTGCTGATGCAGTCAAGAAGGGCGTTAACGCTTGTTTTGATGTTTATCCCTACGATGCATCAAGTAGCGCGCTCACTCAATACCTTCCGGCATGGGTACAGGCTGATGGCGTTGATGCGATGGCGCAGCGGTTATCGGATCCAGAGAACTTTGCTCGCGCTGAGCAAGATCTTGCAAGGGGTTGGGGGGCGATGCAGATTCCTTGGCAGTGGAATCGCGTGATGCTCTCTGCGACTGAAGGGCTGCTCGATACGAAAGCTGGACAACGTATCGATGAGGCTGCGCGCGAACGGAAGATGACGCCCGAACATTTGGTCCTTCAGCTCTGTCGTTTAGGTGGCAATCGAGTGATGGTCGTCCTCTTCTATCGAACTGAAGAAGATATGCGCACCTTCATCCGTTCGCCTCATTCGATGATCTGCTCCGATGGCTCTGCGATTGCTTTCAAACAAAGCAAGGCGCTGCCACATCCGCGTTCCTATGGCGCTGCTGTGCGCGCACTTGGTTTTATCGGACGCGAGAAGCGTGACCTACCGCTTGAGACCATCATCTACAAGATGAGTGGCAAAGTAGCTACACATATGGGGATTCATGATCGCGGCGTGATTCAGGTTGGTAAGGCGGCAGATCTTGTGGCTTTCGATCCTGCGACAGTTAAAGATCAAGCAACTTTCACTAAGCCTGGGCAAGCGCCGGTGGGAATTGATTACGTCATCGTCAACGGGCAGATTGCCGTTGCCGGTGGCGTTCAGCGCGAAGTCCGAGCAGGGAAGGTACTTTCAGCGCTATGAAGATCATCCGAAAAAGACCAGCAATTGGCCGTGGATTTCGCCCCAAGGGATTTGCGCCGACGCTTCGTTGGGGCAAAGCGAAGGGTAGATCGATCTTCTCTGATGCGATTGATTATCCGATTGCTGTGCTCACACAGGATGAGATGGAGTACAACAGCCGCGAGATGATGGCCTTCTGTAAGCGCCATGGTTTTGAGATTGCGCCACACGGAAAGACCAACATGTCGCCAACTCTTATTGATATGCAACTTGTTGATGGCGTCTGGGGAATAAGCGCGACGAGCAATTGGCAGATGCGCACCTTCTATGCGATGGGTGTGCCACGCGTCATTCTTACCAACGAAGTTGTTAACCCAACGATAATCAAATGGATTTCTAAAACGCTCAATCGCGATAAGAACTTTGATCTGCTGATGTATGTCGATTCTGTTGCCGGCGTTAAGTTGCTCAATGATGTCCTGGCACCGTTGCGCCCAAGACGTCCGCTCACTGTGTTGATTGAGATGGGAATCAAGGGTGGTCGCGCAGGTGCGCGCACCAAAGAGAGTGCACTCGAGGTTGCTAAAGCTGTTGCTGCATCAGATCACTTGGTGCTCCGCGGCATCTCCGGTTTCGAAGGAGTTGCGCTCGCTCCTGAAGGTAAAACAGTTCTCGATGGCGTAGATGGCTTCCTCGATTTGATTGTTGAAACGCTGCAATCGATTGATGCGCAGGGTTCCTTCGCGAAAACGCCAGAGATTGTGCTCACTGCTGGTGGAAGTAATTACTTCGACCGCGTCGTTGCGAAGTTCGCGCCAGTGCAATTGAGCAAGCCGGTCCGCAAAGTGTTGCGCTCGGGGTGCTACCTCACCCACGATGATGGCTTCGGCTCCCCTGACGCTCGCGTCAGAGATCCCGCGGTGGATTTACCGCATTTTCATTCGGCTATTGATGTGTGGGGCGAGGTGCTTTCTATCCCAGAGCCAACCCGCGCAATCGTCGGTATCGGTCGACGCGATGCCTCCTTTGATGTCTCGATGCCCGTGCCAAAACTGATTCGCCGCAAGGGGCAGAGCAGTTTCGAACCTGCAACGGGGATGAGCACGCACACGATGAATGATCAGCATCTCTATTTGAATCTTGCTGAAGGTGCGAGAGTGGCGTTAGGTGATCTAATTTCCTTTGGAATTGCACACCCATGCACCACTTTCGATAAGTGGCGAAATATGGTCGTGGTCGATAAGAACTACACCATCATCGACATCATCGATACTTACTTCTAGTAACTTTTTCACTTCACTACTTACGCAAAGTAATATGTAATTAATTCGATCGACAATGTTGGCGGAGGCCTCTATAGTTTGTTTAAACGTTCCACCCCGTTGATAACGGTCCCGAGGGCCCTGCTGAAGGGCTAGGCGAGGTGGTCGCTTTTTTACGGGGTGTAAGTAGCGTCTTTTTGGAGTGGATAGAGCGGCTTACGGATGTGCTTGTAAGTAAAGGTCGAAAGGTCAGCAGTCGAAGCTCCGGCAGTCGATAACCAAATCAATTCCTTACCAATTGGCTCATAGGCAGGACGAGGTGAGTGCACACCCTTAACCACCATGATTCGCTCTTTAACTGGATCAACGCCCGAGGAGCGGAATTGATCGAGGCTCGCGCTCATCGCAGGATAAGTCGTCACCAAAATCGTGAATCCGTCATCGCTCTTAATCACCGCGCTTGGTCCGTCATCAAAGAACCTAAAACCACCATGGACTGGTTTGGTCTCTTCATACTTTCCATCGCTTACTGAGGTAATCACGCCAGTAATCGGGAATGGCGCGCCATGCAGGTCATCGCACTTGCCGCCAACTTCGCCGGTGAAGGTCGCGCCAACGCCAAGCTTCTGACACTGCGCCGCAACATCGGCATCGCGAAGCGCTTGAGTAACCCCGCGAACTCCCAACGCTCGAGCTTCGTGCAATACATAGGTGGAATCTCCTGGTGTTCCCGCACCGACATTGTCACCGACATCGAACAAAACAACCGGAAGCGCGCTCGCCTTATCTGCGCGCAGCAAAGCATCACGGACCGAGGTAGAACTCCCCTGTAACTCAACGCGCAGCTCCCACGCGCGATTGGCAACCGCATCGGCAAGTTCCCTCGCCAACACCGGATCACCATCGGTAATCGCTAAGAAGGTCATCCCCATCTCAGGCACATCGGCATATGGATAGCCCTCGCCGATGCCGACCCAGAGCGCACCAGGCTTCTGCCACTGCGCCTTGGCAACGCGCAACAACTCCGCCATCGGTTCATCGCTCGTACCTTGCGACAAGATATTGACGAGCAACGGAGGATCAGCCAGATACATCACTGGATTGATCTCGCCACGAATCGTGCGCAAAACTAAATCAGCACAATGCACCGCTTGCTCATAGGTATCAATATGCGGGTTAGTTTGATAGATCGTGACGACATCGCACTCTTCGACAATCTTCTGCGAGACGTTGGCGTGCATATCAAGCGATGCACCAATAACCACATCTTCGCCCACTAAATCGCGAATCTGCGCGCAGATTTCACCATCAGCATCTAAATATTTATCGCTCACCGCAGCGCCGTGGAGTGGCAGGAGCAACCCATCCCACAGCCCTTGCTCGGCGACCAGCCGCAAAATCTCAGTAAACAAGAACTCCGTTGCCTCTTTGGTGATCGGCCCCATCGGCATCAACCGCGCAAAAACGAGCGGCACTAACTCGACATCAACCTCATCGCGCAGACGACCGTAATATCCAGCAATCGAAGCTTTCGAAGTTTCATACTCGGCGCGAATATCTTCACCGTAGAGAATCCCCCACTCTCTCCACTTCTCGAGCGTTGCCGGTTGATAGGCAAAAGAGTTACTCTCGTGCGAGAAGGCGGCGTACCCAATCCGAATCTTCTTTCCACCACTAGCTCGCTTTACCATGCAGACCACCCGCCATCGACAACAACCTCTTGCCCCGTCATGTACTTCGACCCGGGTGATGCCATAAAGACTGCCACAGCAGAAATATCATCAGCGCCACCAATCCGCCCCATCGGCACCGCAGCGCTAAATGCCCTCTCCATCTCACTCACACCTGATGCACGCTCGCTCATCGCCTTCTCATTCATCTCACTTCCCGCGAAACCACCCGGGTGCAAGGTGTTAATTGTGACCCCCGACTTCGCAAGCCACGGCGCTAAATAATGCGCGATGCCATGGACTGCATGCTTCGAGACAAAATACGGCGCGATATCCCAATCCATCCCCGGATAGAGCGCAGGGTTTCCCCCTTGAATGCCATAGACCGAACCGATGTTGATGATCCGTCCGAATCCACGCTCAGCCATTTGTGGTGCAAAGAGCTGACAGAGCCGCCACGGCCCTTCAACGTTGACCGCGAAAACCTCTCGCCAATCCTCCATCGAAATACTCTGCCACTTCCCATAAATCGAAGCGCCCGCGTTGTTACACAAGATATCTACACGCCCAGCCTCACGCCCTAACCGCTCGCAATCCTCAGCAACGGTGATGTCAGCAGCAACGCACTGCCCCACCGTGCCGTACCTCTCTTTTGATAACGCCGCGACTTTCTCGAGCGGCTCTAAGCGACGACCAACGAAGACAAGATCGGCCCCTGCTTCGGCAAATCCGAGCGCGATCTGTTTGCCAATTCCGGTTCCCGCTCCGGTGACAAGTGCGCGCAAACCTTTGAGTGAGAGTGATTCCATAGCCATAAGGCAAGACTATAGATTGAGTCCATGACGGCGCTACGCCTTGGCATCATCGGGTGCGGAATTATGGGCTCAACTCACCAAGCTGTCTTTGATTCACTCAAAGGGACGATCGAAGTCACTGCCACCGTCGATATAGATATCGAAAAAGCCAACTCTGCAAAGGAAATCCTCAACGCACAGTTCGCCACTACCGACTACCGCGAGATCTGGCCACACGTTGATGCCGTTCTCATCGCCACCCCACACGACCTCCACCACGAACAGGGAATGGCTGCCTTCGCGCACGGCAAACATGTCTTGATGGAAAAACCGATGGCAATCTCGGAAGAAGAGTGCATCGACCTCATCAACGCCAGTGAAACATCAGAAAAAACTCTGATGGTTGCCTACCCGATGCGCTATCAACCACTGGTCGTCAAACTCAAAGAACTTCTCGACACAAAATACCTCGGCGAAGTTTTTCACGTTGGCATCTTCACCGAACAACTCACCAAACCTCCCGCTGATTCATGGATGGTGCAGGCAAAGCGACTCGGTGGTGGGCAGTTCTTCTCCCACGGTTGCCACTATATCGATCTTCTTCTCTGGTTCCTCGGCGAACCAGAAGTTGGTGTCCACTTGGGTACGCGCAACCAAACAGAATGGATGGAAAAAGAAGGCACGAGCGATGCGATCATCAAATTTGCAAGCGGCGCTATCGGTCACCACTTCGGAACCTGGGGCGCCCGCGCCACTCGTCACGGTTATGCCATCCACGCTCATTGCGAGCGCGGAATGTTAGAAGCAGACATCACCGGCGGAACTCTCTACGCGCATCATGGTTTCACCGGCACGCCCCCTGCCGGTGG
>VGAL01000029.1 GCA_016870715.1 Actinomycetota bacterium
TCATATAAATTGACAAGCCCCAGGTTATGAAGAACGCTTTGTCCAGTAGTTCTGCTACACCAAACCCTCGCAGAGAATGGAATATGGATGCGTAAAAGCACATTGAAATTCGTTGCAGGTCTATTTGCTATCGCACTTCTAGCCGCAGGTTGCTCATCTTCGAGCGACGAGGCAGCGACAGAAGAGACCGCAACAGAGGAGTCAGCCGAAGTAGTTGCTGACCCTGAACTCGAAATCTTTACCTGGTGGGCTGCAGGTGGAGAAGCCGCAGGCCTTGCTGGCCTCGAGGCTGAGTTCGCAGCAAACAACCCAGATACCAAGTACATCAACGCCGCAATTTCTGGTGGCGCCGGTGTTAACGCAAAGGCAGTTCTTCAGAGCCGCCTCGATGCAAATGATCCACCAGACTCATTCCAAGCTCACGCAGGTATGGAGCTTGACGGTTATGTCAAGGGTGGACAGCTTGAAGACCTCACCTTCCTCTACAAAGAGCAAGGTTGGGACACAATCTTCCCAGCAGACCTCATTAAGACTCTTACCGTTGATGGAAAGATCTACTCAGTTCCAGTAAACATTCACCGTGCAAACGTGCTCTGGTGGAATCCTGCAACTGCTGAGAAGGCTGGCATCACTGCCGCCCCAACAACACTCGATGAGTTCTTTGCGGATCTTGAGAAGTTCAAGAAGATCGGAATTCCAGGACTAGCGCTTGCTGGTAAGGGTGACTGGGCAATTGCTCACCTCCTCGACTGGATGCTTGCTGCAACTCTTGGTCCAGATGCATTCGAAGGTCTCTTCAATGGCACAACTTCATGGACAGGTCCAGAAGTTGAAGGCGCATTGAAGAACTTCCAGAAGGCTCTCTCTTATGGAAATAAGGGCGCTGGAAACCTCGACTGGCCAGATGCTGGCAAGCTCGTAACCTCCGGTAAGGCCGGCTTCTTCATCATGGGTGACTGGGCTTCAGCTCAGTGGCAAGCAGATGGTTTGAAGCTTGGCACTGACTACACCTGGGCTCCTGCTCCAGGAACCGTTGGTATCTACCAGTGGCTCTCTGATTCATTCACCCTTCCTGTCGGTGCAAAGCACCGTAACGCAGGTATTGCGTGGTTGACAGTTGCAGGTTCCAAGGCTGGACAAGATGCATTCAATCCAAAGAAGGGATCGATCCCAGCTCGTACCGATGCTGATACATCCCTCTATGACGATTACCTCAAGGCTGCTATGGAGCAGTGGAAGACAGACCGACTCGTCGGTTCAACAGTCCACGGCGTCACTGGCAACAACGCTTTGATGGCTGCTTACAACGCAGCAGTTGGTAAGTACTTCAGCGGTGGCGCAAAAGATAACAAGGGCCTCGCTGCAGATCTTGCTGCTGCATACGAAGCAGGTAAGGCCTAAGCCGAAGAGGTTTAAGTCTTAGCAAATTTCGTTACGATTCTGGTGGGCGGGAAACCGTCCACCAGTTTCATGATTACTCGTTGGGGAAAGGTGGTTCTCGCAGATGGCGCTCCAGACGAGTAAGCGAGTCTCCACCTGGATCGGTGGCTTCCTCTTCGTCGTGCCCTCTATAGCTGCCGTTGCAATCTTCGTTTACGGCATGATCGCCTGGACTGTTCGTATTTCGATGACCGATCGAATCAGCGCCTCGATCAAAGAGCCAAAATTTGTCGGCTTACAGAATTACACCAACCTCCTTTCAGATACTCGCTTTACTCACGCTTTTGAGAACCTCGTCAAGTTCACCTTTGTATTTATTGTTGGAACCACTATCGCTGGTTTCATCATGGCGCTCCTTCTCGAGAAGGGCATTAAGGGGGAGGGATTCTTCCGCTCCTTCTATCTCTACCCGTTAGCAATCTCCTTTATTGCAATGGGAACAGTCTGGAACTGGCTCCTTAACTCCAATGTTGATGCTGATGCAGGGGGCTTAAATCTTCTCCTTCAAAAAGTCGGTCTTGGTTTCCTCCAAAATTCTTGGTACTTATCCGAGAATGGCGCGGCGTATGCCCTGGCTCTCCCTGCTATTTGGCAGATGGCTGGCTATGTGCTCGCTCTTTTCCTTGCGGGGTTCCGCGGCATACCTGATGACCTACGCGAGGCTGCACGAGTTGATGGCGCCTCCGAATCGAAGATCTATCGTTACGTGCTCTTCCCACAACTCACACCTACGCTCTTTACTGTCCTGATTATCTTGGGACACGTGTCGATGAAGGTCTTTGATTTGATCATCGGTATCAATGGCAAGTCCTATGTAACCCAAGTGGTTGCGGTGTACATGTGGGAATCAACCTTCGATCAGCGAAATTACGCAAAAGGAACGGCAATTGCAGTTGTCTTGCTCTTGCTGATTGCGCTCATCATCATCCCTTACCTTCGTTGGGTAATAAAGCAGGAGAATGAGAACCGATGACCGCAGAACTCCTTGAGAAGAAACCAACCGCATCCGCAAACAAGCGAAAGCGCTCTGGAAAAGAGCAGTTCTGGTTGATCTTCCGGTATGCATCCTTAACTTTCATCTGGTTCTTGATCGTCATGCCTATTTACGTGTTGGTAGTGAACTCCCTCAAGGGCGTTAAGGATGTCTATCTCGTCAATGCCTTTGATTTGCCGAAGAGCCTCGACTTCTCGGCATGGCCAGTTTCATGGAGCGGTGGTGATTACTTCTCCGCCTTCAGCCTTGGCGAATCGATGTCTCGCACCCTCTTCTTTGTCGTTCAGTCATCCATCATTTCGGCAATCATTGGATCGATCAATGGTTACGTCTTTGCGAAGTGGAAGTTCCCTGGTTCAAATATCGTCTTCACGCTATTCCTCTTCGGCATGTTCATTCCATATCAGGCAGTCATGATTCCGCTCGTACAACTTGTTACCAATATGGGCATCAATAAATCCATCTACGTGCTGGTGATGGCGCACGTCATCTACGGAATTCCTATCTGCACCCTGATTTTCCGTAACTATTACGCGAGCATTCCTGATGAGTTAATCGAGGCCGGGCTGGTCGATAAAGCATCACGCGTTCGGATTTATACCTCGATCATCCTCCCGCTCTCACTACCAGCTTTCGTAGTGGTTCTAATCTGGCAATTCACCTCCGCCTGGAATGACTTCCTCTTTGCCATCTTCCTCACCGGTGGCTCACCAAAACTCTCGGTAGCGACTACGACGTTGAACTTCATCACGGGGTCAAGTAATCAAGTCTTCTATGGTTTGAATATGACCGCATCGTTGATCGTCTCGCTGCCTACGTTGATTGTTTACATCTTCCTTGGTCGTTACTTCTTGCGTGGCTTGCTCAGCGGCTCACTTAAGGGATAAAAACCGAAGCGCCATCGAGTAGCTCCCGTGCGCGAGTGACTGCCTCCGCTTTTTGACTTTCGTTCAAATAGTTGACTTGCGAGATTCCCGCAACTCGCACCGCCATTACTACCCCTGCATGGGCTGAGATATTTGACGGAAGTTCACCGGCATGTTCTTGATAAGCTGCGAGAAAATTTGCCAATGTCTGCCGCACCACATCGCGTTGCGACTCCAACTTAATCGCCTTTAAATTCAGATGTGCAGACATATACCCTAAATCAAAGACTGGTGCGCCTTGGTGAGTAACTTCAAAATCGAGTACCCACGTTCCACTTGAGCCATGGAGAATGTTTTTGGGACTGAAATCTCCATGCACCGCGCACTCTCGAGAATCCATCAGCTCATCCGATAGTTCGGTGATCAATGGCGCAAACTCTGGCCAACTTTTTGCCATTCCGCCGTAGAAAGCCCCAGCGCGCAGATCGAACAATCGCTTCTTGCCATCAATGATTCGCGCCGGAAGTTCACGCTCACGCGTGGCAGAGTGCCAGGTGGCGAGCACCTTTCCCAACGTGGTTCCTACTTGTGGCTCGACCAGACCATCAAGCATAGAAAAGCGCCAATCCCGCATATCATCAGCGGCTAATTCGATGGCTATAGCAAGGTCATCCTCACTTCGTGAGAGCAGTTTTGGCACATTATCTGGTGTTAGGGAACCAAATAATTCGACGGCATCGGCCTCTGCGAGAATGCGGTCAACGTCTGCCTCCCACGTTCCTGGAACTCTCAGTTGAGCAAGCGCTCTTTTGACGACTGCGCCACGAAGTTGCTTCCGATCACTCCACACAACTTTTGCGGTATCACAGGAGACGCCACCGGAGAGTATCTCGACTTCAAATTGATGGTTTCCCAATAATTTCTTAAGAGTGTCTTCGGAAAACTCTCCGCTCATGGAGCAAGCGCTATCAATTCTGCAATATGAACTACTTTAGTCTTCACTCTCGCTCTACGTAGCGCGCTCTTTAACTGGCGTGTGCAGCCAGGGTTGACGCTTACAAGGTAATCGAGCTCTAGTTCTTTGATTGCCGCAACTTTCGGCGCAATAATTTTTTTACTATCACGTGAACGTAATAACGAGTAACTTCCAGCAGCGCCACAACAGCCTTGTGCATTGGGCACCTCTACATACTCACCGAGTTGTGTGAGGATTTTTCTAGGCTCTTTAAAAACGCCCATGCCATTTCGTAAGTGGCAGGAATCTTGCAGCCCGATTCGAATCGGTTTTCCGTTTCGAGTCATGGGTTTGAGATTTCTACTCCACCACTGCGAGAACTCTTGGACTCGCTCCTTACCTAAAACGGCAGAGAGGTGGGCCGCGCAACCACCGGCAGTCGAGAGGATGGTGCCAGGCAATTTCTCGCCCAGCTCTTTTGCCAGAGCCTTTCCGCCCTCAAGATCGCCATTATGAGCGTGGAGAGCGCCGCAGCATCCTTGCGATGGATCGATACTGATACTCGGCGCCAACTGAGCGACCGCTCTGCTTACTTTCGGAAATAGTCGTCGCTCGAAACAGCCAAGGGCTAGATGGATATCAGTCGAACTCTTACGTTTTCTGGCGATGGGAGAGAGTGCGCTCATGAGATGTACTCGCCATGGTGCACTGACCATCTGGAAGAGCGCTTTGATAATCAATGGACGTTTCCGGCCACGCCATGTGATGTCGCGCCACTCTTCGAGGAGAACGCCATACTCCACTCCTGCCGGACACACCGGTTCGCAGGCGCGACAACCAAGACAGAATGAGGCTTGCTCCTGCGCGCCTTCATCACTAAATGGCAATCTGCCATCTTGAAGTGCACGCATGAGAGTAATTCGTCCACGCGGTGAGGATTGTTCTTCACCCGTAATTTGATAGGTAGGGCATGCTGGCAGGCAATATCCGCATGAGATACATCGATCAAGTTTTGCTTGAGTGAATTTTTCGTGGCTCTCCGCGCTCATGTTCCAAGCCTGCCTGGATTGAGAATTCGATCTGGATCAAAGACAGACTTGATATTGTGATGAAGCGATAGCGAAACATCACCAAGTTTCGCTCGCAAATAGGGGAGTTTTGCACTACCTACTCCATGTTCACCGGTGATTGTTCCACCAAGCTCAAGTGCAAGATTGAAAATATCTGAGAGTGAACGTTCAGCGCGCGTGACTTCGTCGGCATCATCCTTATCGAGCACAATCGTAGGATGAAGGTTGCCATCACCAGCATGGCCAAAGGTTCCAATAAGTAAGGAGTGCTTCTCGCTGATTTTCTCGATTGCTTCGGCAGCCTTGCTTAGTTGTGGTCGAGGTACGGAGATATCCTCCAGGATAGACATCGATCCAAGTCGCGCTAGTGCTGGCAGAGAACAACGACGTGCGTAGAGGAGCGCTTCGGCTGCAGCAACATCTGGCGCTAATGTGACTGCGCGAACTCCTCGCGCTGAGCTAGAGATATCAGCCATCGCCCCAACAGTTTTCGCAACGCTCTCGGAATTGCCATCATCGCCGAAGAGCAGCAGGGCTCCTGCTTGTGAATCAAGACCTAGATGCGCGAAATCCTCAACCGCCTTGATACATGTGTTATCGAGAAACTCGAGGGTAGCTGGCAATATCCCGGCAGCTACGATGGCATCTACTGCTACAGAGGCATCAGCGAGTGTGTTGAAGTAGGCAACTCCATATTGCGAAGATTTTGGTCGCGGAGTTAAGGCAGTTGTAATCTCAGTGAAGATTGCTAACGTTCCCTCACTTCCGATGAGTAGACGTGTGATGTCATAGCCAGCGACATCCTTGACCAATCGCCCACCGGTCCGAATTACCTCACCTGTTCCAAGGACTGCCTCCAGGCCCAAGATGTAATTCTTCGTCGTGCCATATTTCAAACCCCGAAGACCTCCGGCGCTCGTTGCCGCATTTCCACCTATAGTGGAGACAGTCTTGGAACCAGGATCAGGTACATACATCAATCCCTCTTTGGCGACCACATCATCAAGTTCTGTAGTGGAAACGCCAGGTTGGACAACTGCGAGCATTTCATTCCGTGAAACTTCGAGAATTTTTTTCATCTGCATCATGCTCACGACAATTCCACCATTAAGAGGAACGGTCGCTGCGCAGAGATTACTTCCCGCGCCACGGGCGATTATTGGGGTCTTTGTTGCTCGCGCAAATTTGACCACCTCTGCCACCTCTTGGGTGGAGTGCGGGGCGACGATTACCTCGGGAAGTCCTCGAAAAAGTGGGGTGGCATCGCGACTGTATGCCTCGCGCGCGGCGGAGTCGGCAAAAACTCGATCCGCCCCTAAGAGGGCAGTGAGGGCTGATGCCAGAGATTGTTCTGCCATTTTCCCCTCCTCTAAAGTAGCTCTAGGCTACTGGGTGATAGCGCTTGAGGGAGGCTTGTAATCATGGCTCTGAAGGCAGAAGTCTTTGATTCGCGTCGTAATGTTCTCGGTGAAGGTCCAACCTCATCTGGGGCAGAGAACAATCACGTCATGTGGGTGGATATCTACGGCAAAGCAGTTCGCTGGCGCAATCTCGTCAGCGGTGAAAGTGGGGAGTACCAAACACCAGAGGATGTTGGATTTGTCATTCCTTTGGCTGAAGGCGGCGAATTACTAGGAACCGCTCACGGACCTCACGTGCGAGATCGCTCGGGAAATTTTCGAAAGGTTCCAGGAAGGGTAGAGGCTGACGGCTATCTCTCGTCTAAAAACTTACGATGGAATGATGCCAAAGTCGCGCCTTGGGGAGATCTCTTCTTGGGATCGATGACCTATGACTTTGAGAACAATGCTGGGGCGCTCTACCAATTGCAAAAAGGCGGCACCCATATCCGTCGCCTCTTCGGTGATGTGACTATCAGCAATGGCATCGATTGGACTGTTGATCACAAAAGCATGTTCTATGTGGATACCCCACTCCGTCGCGTCGATAAATTCGATGTCGAAGAGCGCGATATCAAGAATCGTCGCACCTTCATCACCTTTCCCGACGATTTTGGTATGCCTGATGGATTTTGCATGGATGCTGATGACAATCTATGGGTCGCTTTTTGGGAAGGCTCTGCGATTAGATGTTTTGATGGAGAAAGTGGCAAACTGATTGAACAGATCGACTTACCTGCACGCCGAATTACTTCGGGCGCATTTGCCGGAAAGAATCTCGATCAATTGATCATCACAAGCGCACGAGATGATGATGAGGCGGGCGAGTCGCTTCAAGCGGGAATGACATTTATTGCCACCCCTGGAGTACGAGGAAAAGTGACCAACACATTTACCTTTACATCTTCGGCAGCGAATGCCTGATCTTTACACCTTCGGCGAGGCGATGGCACTTTTCCTTGCTGCCGATACCGACTCGGTCTTAACGGCGCACACCTATTCGCGGAGCACGGCTGGGGCTGAAGGAAATGTCGCGGTAGGAGTCTGTCGCCTCGGATTAAGCGCCCACTTCTTCACTCTTATGGGAAATGATCAATTGGGAAGCGCGGTACTTGCTGATTTTGCAGCTGAAGGAGTGGATGTCACGGGAGTAAAGCGGGTAGATAGCTTTAGTAGCGCAATGATTCGCAATCCTGGAACTACCGCACCGGTAGAAGCGAGTTACCTCCGCAAAGGTGCTGCCGCCTCATTAATGCAACCCGAGGATTTAGATGGCCAATTAATCGCTCGCTCGCGATGGTTACATACCACCGGTATCACTTGTGCAATCTCTACTAGTGCAGCGGCGACCGCTGCGGCTGGTTTAGAAATCGCCCGCAAGGTCGGAATAAAGAAGAGCTTTGATTTGAATATTCGAAGAAAACTTTGGAGCGAGGAGCAGGCGCGAAGAGTCCTTGAACCGATTGCCCGCGATGTCGATTTACTCATAGGCGGGGAAGATGAATATTGTGCAGTCTTTGGAACTAGCGATCCTCAAGAGGCGCTCAATATCGCAGCATCGCGTAACAACCATCTGGTCATCATGACCCATGGCCCTAAAGCGTTGAGCTTCTCCGTTGGTGGTGAGGTGACCGTCGTACATCCACCGCAAGTTCAATCGGTAGATCCGGTCGGCTCCGGAGATGCCTTCACGAGCGGGGTTATTTCTGGACTTCTTGGAGGCTTGACCATTCCCGATGCCATCAGGCAGGGAACAATCTCGGGTGCGCGAGTAGCAAGTCAATTTGGTGACTGGGCTGGACTTCCATCTGGTGCCAACGGAGTAACAGATAAGAGTTTTGTTGATGAAATATTAGGAAAGGCGAGTTGATGGTTACCCGAGAAGAGTTACTCAAAGCTGGCGCTGTAGCGATAGTACGAATGCCTGATCAAGAGTCAGGTCAGAAAGTTGCTGATCGTATTGTTGCCGCTGGATTAACCACGATTGAGATAACGCTTACTAATCCAGGGGCATTAGCAATCATTGAGAAGCTTGCTCAACGTAGTGAGGTTCAAGTGGGCGTGGGAACTGTGGTCGATAGTAAAGATGTGGTTCGCGCGAAGGATGCTGGTGCGACATTTATCGTCTCACCCAACACTGATGAAGAGGTGATTGGCGAAACCAAGCGATGCGGTCTGATCTCGCTTCCGGGCGTGGCGACGCCGAGCGAAGTTGCAGCTGCAAAGAAGTTTGGCGCAGACATTCTCAAGCTATTTCCAGCATCCACCTTTGGCCCAGCTCACCTCAAGGCGCTCCGTGATCCATTCCCGGGAAATTTCTGGTGTCCAACCGGTGGCTTATCAGCCGAGACTATTGGTGATTGGTTTGCCGCGGGGGCGAATATCGTTGGAATTGGTGGACCTTTGATTAGAGGTGGCGTCGATGCTATCGATGGGAATGTAAAAGCATTTTTGGCAGCAGTTGCGAAAGCGAGGAGTTAAGAGATGACATCTGATTGGAAGAGTACCCGTGACCCTCAGGGTCCAATGAAACGTGCAATTTCAGCGCTGGCAAAGCAGGGTGTGATCCATGAAGATCTCGATGGCATACCAGAGAGCGCAAAAAGATTTAGCGATGGAGCGAGATGGAAGGTAGAGATTCCATCTGTTGAGGGACCAGCTGCAATGCGCGCTGTCATGGAAGAGTCAAAGAAGTATGCACTTGATTTTCACCGCGCTAGCCAAGGTAGTGGAATCATGATGTTGCGCGATGAAGAGATCAAAGAGTTTCTGGCGCTCGGAAATGAAGCTGGCGCCGAAGTCTGCCTCTTCGTCGGACCTCGTTCATCATGGGATATTGGTCGAGCAACTGTTGGTGCATCGAGTGCGACCGTGCACCCCTCACTTCGAGGCGCCGATCAAGTGCGATTTGCAATGGAAGATGTACTCCACGGAGCATCACTAGGAGTGCGTTCGATTCTGGTGGGCGATGTAGGGCTACTCAAGGTCTTAGGTGAGGCAAAACGAAAGGGCGATCTACCGAGTGATTTTGTACTCAAGACCTCGGTTGCCTTGCCATGTAACAACCCGGCAACCGCTGCTTTGTACGAGGACCTTGGAGCCTCCACTTTAAATCTCACGACAGATCTCTCGCTAGCTCAGATTGCAGCGATTCGTGCTCAGGTGGATATTCCGGTCGATGTGTACGTAGAAGCTGCCGATGATTTCGGTGGGGCGGTCCGTCATTACGAGGTTCCTGATCTTGTTCGAGTTGCTGCCCCTATTTATCTCAAATTCACGGTACGCAATGCACCGGGACTATATCCATCAGGGGGACATATTCAGGGATTAGTTGAGTCCACTAGTCGAGAGCGAGTTCGTCGAGCAAGCATTGGCGTCGGGATGCTCAAGCGATATGGTCTGGCGTAAATCGCAGAGATTGTCTGCCAGGTGATTTTTATTTAGGAACGCGTAAGTTCTGCATTCCACCATCGACGGAAATCTCCGTGGCAGTGGTTGATGCTTGACGAGGGCTGGCCAGATAAGCCACCGAACTGGCTACCTCTTCTGCAGAAACCAAACGACCCCATGGCTGACGTGCTTCCAGTCGCTCGCGCTCGGCAACAGGATCATCTGCTTGGCTCAAGAGTCGTTGCACCCATGGCGTATCAGCAGTACCTGGATTTACGCAGTTGACTCTAATGCGATCTTTGAGGAAGTCGCACGCCATAGAGAAAGTTAAAGTACGAATAGCACCCTTTGAGGCTGAGTAAATCACTCGATTAGGAATACCTGCTGTTGCAGCTATGGAACAGGTATTCACAATTGACGGGACCTTTGATTTTCTCAGAAGCGGGAGGGCTGCTTTCGTTACTCGAGCCACACTGAAGACGTTGATATTAAAAATCTTCTCCCAATTATCTTCAGTCTCAGTTTCAATGGTGCCTATAGAACCAACCGCAGCATTGTTGATCAAAATGTCAACAACATTCGTCTTCTGCCGTACCTCCGCAAAGGCTTTCGTCACCGAATCAAGGGTGCTCACATCACAGTGGATCCACGTTGCGAATTCTTTGAGCTCACCTTGATTGAGATCCAAGCCGATGATGCTCGCGCCTTGTTGATGGAGTAAACGTGCTGTTGCCAGCCCGATTCCTGAGGCTGCCCCTGTGATGATTGCTGTGAGACCAGCAAATTCCTTCTCTGACCCTTGCGGCATGTTTTGCGCCCCTCGCTGACTTGTGTGCCCACACTATAACTTCTCTGACCCTTGCGGCGTGTCCGAATGGGCGCGTTATTGGTACCGCCGACCCCCTGTGGGTGGGTAGATTTCGGGTATGGCTTCCACTCAGACCAATCTTGCTAAGTCGCTAATCTATCCCTTCTCTTTTGGTGATCGGACTCAATCCGATTTACTTGGCGGCAAGGGGGCAAACCTCGCTGAGATGGTTCGCATGGGACTTCCGGTCCCTCCAGGTTTCACTATCACCACTGAGGCCTGTCGCCAATATCTTGCATCATCACAGATGTCAGTGACTCTTCTTGCTGAAGTTGAGACCGCATTAGCAGAGCTCGAGCGTTCACTGGGAAAACGTTTTGGCGATCCCACCAACCCACTTCTTGTATCAGTCCGTTCGGGCGCGAAATTCTCCATGCCGGGAATGATGGAGACTGTTCTTAATGTTGGCATGACTCCTGAGGTTGCCGAGGGGATTGCTCAAGCAAGTGGCAATGCACGATTTGCCTGGGATTCGTATCGGCGATTCGTGGATATGTTCGGGCGGATTGTCTGCGATGTGCCGCCGAGTGAATTCCATAAAGTTGAACATCGCATCCTAGAAAATAATAAAGTCGGATCGATTGCAGAGTTAGATGTCGATGGACTTAAGGCGCTCGCCGAGGCTTTCATTAAAGTGATCGAAGTAGTCACCTCGAAGTCTTTCCCAACAGATCCACGTGAACATCTTTTGAGTTCCATTGAAGCAGTCTTCCGTTCCTGGAATTCCGAACGCGCACGGCTCTATCGCCGCAGAGAGCGCATTCCTTCTGATTTAGGAACTGCAGTAAATATCCAATCTATGGTCTTTGGAAATCTCGACGATCTCTCGGGAACTGGAGTCGCTTTCACTCGCGATCCAGCTACCGGTGAGCATGGAAGTTATGGCGATTATCTAGAGCGTGCTCAAGGTGAAGATGTTGTCGCGGGTATTCGTAACACAATGTCCTTGCAAGAGATGAAAGAGAAATATCCAGTTGTCTCGGCCGAGCTAGAGCGCGTGATGGAGTTGCTCGAGACGCACTATCGCGATCTCTGCGATATCGAATTCACGGTCGAGCGTGGCAAGTTATGGATTCTGCAGACGCGAGTAGGTAAGAGAACAGCAGAAGCAGCCTTTCGTATTGCTTGCCACATGGTCGATGAGGGCAAGATTTCGATGGATGAGGCGCTTTCACGTACCTCTGGAGATCAATTGGTTTCGCTTATGTTCCCGCAATTTGATCTCTCTGGTTCAATCAAAGAGATTGCTCGTGGAATTCCCGCATCCCCAGGTGCAGCGGTTGGAGAAGCGGTCTTTGACTCCAAGCGTGCCTTTGATCTTGCTCGATCTGGAAAGAAAGTTATTTTGGTCCGGCGCGAAACCAGTCCGGATGATCTCGTGGGAATGGTTGCAGCAGAAGGAATCTTGACCAGTCGCGGTGGCAAGACTTCACATGCAGCGGTGGTTGCACGTGGGATGGGCAAGACCGCGGTCTGCGGAACCGAGAGCATCTCTGTCGATGAGCGCGCCCACCTTTTTACCGTGGGTGGTTTGACCATCTATGAGGGGGAGACGATTTCAATCGATGGCTCTACTGGTGCGGTCTACGCCGGTGTAGTTCCCGTCATCGCATCGCCAGTAACTGCATACCTTGAAGGTCGGTTAGCTGCAGAATCGAAGCAAGCAACTCCAGTAGTCAAAGCAGTCGACCGCATCTTGCAATATGCAGACCAGAAGCGAACCTTACGAGTTCGTGCAAATGCGGATACGCCAGAAGATGCTGTTCGCGCTCGAATCCTTGGCGCTGAGGGTGTTGGCTTATGTCGAACCGAGCATATGTTCTTGGGTGAACGACGTATGTATGTAGAACGTTTGGTTCTGGCAGAGAATGAAGAGGTCCAACGAGGCGTCATTGCTGAGATGGAGCCGCTCCAACGTGGCGACTTCGTAGGAATCATGATGGCGATGTCAGGTCTACCGGTGACGGTCCGGTTACTTGATCCGCCACTTCATGAGTTCCTCCCCGACTTGGCGGAGATGACCGGAGAGATGTCGCGAGCTGAGGCGCTCAATACCGATATCTCACCTCGGGAGCAGGCAATCTTCGCTGCGGTAAAACGACTTCATGAAGCAAATCCAATGCTCGGTTTACGTGGAGTGCGCCTTGGCATCCTTATCCCTGAGCTATTCAAAATGCAGGTTCGCGCACTTGTACATGCTGCACTTGAAGTTCGTCGCCTCGGACATGACCCTAGGCCTGAAATCATGATTCCGTTAGTGGCTACGCAACGGGAACTTCTGCACCTTCGCGAGACTCTTGAAGAAGAAATCGCTCATACCCTCTCCAGCACCGGTCAACATCTAGATATTCCAATTGGAACGATGATTGAGACCCCCCGTGCTGCGATAACTGCTAAACGGGTCGGTGATTACGCTGATTTCTTCTCATTCGGTACTAATGACCTCACTCAGTTGACGTGGGCATTTAGCCGAGATGATGTGGAATCAACATTCTTGCCCCGCTATCTCGATCTCGAATTGCTTCCCTTTAACCCATTTGAATCATTGGATCAAGATGGCGTTGGTCTCTTTGTGAAAATGGCTTCGGAGGCTGCCCGCTCACTTCGCCCAGATTTCAAATTGGGTGTGTGTGGTGAGCACGGTGGCGATCCGAGAAGTATTCACTTCTTCCACTCGGTTGGTCTCGATTATGTCTCGTGTTCCCCATTTAGAGTTCCAGTAGCAAGACTTGAATCAGGTCGAGCAACAATTGTGAAAAGTTCGACTTCGAGCACTGCATAAACCCACGATAAGGAGTCTTTCTCATGCAATTAGCGGTGATTGAGAGCGCCGGGAATCCCTTCGCCCTAACTAAATATGTTGATGGCAAATATTTTGCCATTAGAGAATTGCCAACACTTACGGCGGCGCTCAAGATTCCGCTAGCAGAGCTGCGGGGAATTGTTGATAATTCTGATGGACCAGAGGTCTCTGGACGAGAGCTGCCGCCACTAGCTCCTGAAAGTGAAGTGTGGGGAGCAGGCGTGACCTATCTTCGATCTCGCGATGCTCGCAAAGAAGAGAGCGGCACACCTGATGTTTATCAAAAAGTTTACGAGGCTGATCGCCCTGAGTTGTTCTTCAAGGCGAACTTTCGCCGAACTGTTGGCAACGGAGATGTCATCGGCAAGCGAGCTGATTGCACCTCTACAGTCCCAGAACCCGAGGTAGCAATAGTTGTTAATTGTTTTCAGGAGATAATTGGCTTTACTATTTGTAACGATGTCACTTCGCGTTCCATCGAGGGCGCCAATCCACTCTATCTTCCGCAAGCGAAGAGTTACTTGGGTTCCACTGCGCTTGGTCCACGAATTACTCCCAGTTGGTTGGCGCCTACTCATGACAAAATCACCGTGGCTGCTCAGATCAAACGGGGAAGTGAAGTGGTGTGGAGTGCGAACACCGCGCTGAGCTCACTCAATAAATCTCTGGAACACCTAGTCGGCTATCTCTTTCGCTGTCAGACTTTTCCCGATGGTGTTGTGCTCTCAACCGGTACTGGGATCATTCCGCCACTTGATTTCATTATGCAAGAGGGTGATGTCGTGACAATCGACGTCGGAGGAGTGGGCAGACTCGAAAATGAAGTGATTGCGATTCCACTAGATATCAATAATAAGTTCCAAAGAGCATTGCAACAGGGATGATATTCCAAGGAAACTAACCCGTTCAAACTAGTAAATCGAGCGAAGGGAATGAGATGCGACATGTAATCTGGACACAGTGGGATGACTTAGAAGTTCCAGAGGGAATCGTTCGTCGAAGCCCAAGTAATACAGATCTGGAGCGAGATAACTTAGATGACATCACAATCTATGTTCCAACATATGCGGTAGGTAGACCTGCGCTTGAACTCACCCGCCGAATGCCAAATCTCAAGATTCTCCAAATGCCAAATGCTGGGTATGAGGATGCGCTGGAATTTACTCGCCCAGGGATGACGCTATGTAATGGCAAAGGGATTCACGACGCCTCAACTTCGGAATTAGCGGTAGGCCTGGCGATTGCATCGCTTAGG
>VGAL01000030.1 GCA_016870715.1 Actinomycetota bacterium
ACTCGAATTCTTAACTCTTACTTGCGTGAGAGTTATTTATGCGAGCGCAGTTGCCTTTCGACGGCTACGCACTAGTGAGAAGATGATGATTGCAAGCGAGCCAAGCGCGATTGCGATCCGTGTTCCATCTTGCTCATCAAGTGTGAGCGCGACGATTGCAGGAGTGACCAAAAGACCAACCAAGTTCATTACCTTGATCAGTGGGTTGATTGCCGGTCCTGCTGTGTCCTTAAATGGATCACCAACAGTGTCACCGATGACTGTTGCAGCGTGTGCTGGTGAGCCCTTGCCACCATAGACGCCATCTTCAACCATCTTCTTAGCGTTATCCCATGCGCCACCAGAGTTGGCGAGGAATACAGCCATCAAGGTTCCAGTTCCGATTGCACCAGCAAGGTATGCACCAAGAGCGCCAACACCAAGACCAAAGCCAACAGAGATTGGTGCAAGTACTGCCAAGAGACCTGGCGTTGCAAGTTCGCGGAGTGAGTCACGAGTACAGATATCGACAACGCGACCGTACTCGGGCTTCTCAGTTCCATTCATGATTCCTGGATGAAGTTTAAATTGGTTACGAACTTCCATCACCACTGCGCCGGCAGCGCGTGAGACTGCATTGACTGCAAGGCCAGAGAAGAGGAAGACCACAGCAGCGCCGATAATCAGACCAACAAGGTTACGTGGATCTGCAACGTTGAGGATTCCAGAGAATTCCACGCCGAGGTTTGCCAGTGCTTTCCCGCTATCTTCAACAGCATGCTTGATTGCATCGGTGAAGGAACCAAAGAGCGCAGTTGCAGCCAAGACTGCGGTTGCAATTGCGATTCCCTTGGTGATTGCCTTTGTGGTGTTACCGACTGCATCGAGTGAGGTAAGGATCTTTGCACCTTCACCGTGGACATCGCCCGACATCTCAGCGATGCCTTGTGCATTATCTGAAATTGGTCCGAAGGTATCCATCGCAACAATCACACCAACAGTGGTGAGCAAGCCGCAACCGGCGAGCGCAACTGCAAGGAGTGAGAGTACGACGATTCCGCCACCGAGAAGATAAGCGCCGAATACACCAGCAGCGATAAGAAGGGCTGAATAAACAGCGGATTCAAAGCCAACTGAGATACCTGCGAGGATCACTGTTGCAGCGCCGGTCTGTGAGGAAGCGGCGACATCGTTAACTGGACGACGACCAACTTCGGTAAAGAATCCGGTGAGCAATTGGATTGCTGCTGCAAGGACGATACCGATGAGCACCGCACCCAGTGCGAGGGTACGTGGGCTACCGCTAGCGCCAGCAATCTCTTGTGAGACATTGGCAAATTGTGAGTAGCTACTTGGTAGATAAATGAATGTTGCAAAGGCAACCAAAATCGCGCTAACGATTGCTGACATGAAGAATGAACGGTTAATCGCATTCATTGCATTCTTATCACTTGGACGTAGGCGAGTGAGGAAGATTCCCAATACTGCAGTGAGAACTCCAATTGCAGGAACGATGAGCGGGAATATCAATCCGCTATCACCGAAGCCAGCGCGACCAAGGATTAGCGCAGCAACGAGAGTTACCGCGTAAGACTCAAAGAGATCTGCTGCCATACCAGCGCAGTCACCAACGTTATCGCCGACGTTATCTGCGATAGTTGCTGCGTTACGTGGATCATCCTCAGGGATTCCCTGTTCGACTTTACCGACAAGGTCGGCTCCGACATCGGCTGCTTTAGTGAAGATACCGCCACCAACGCGCATAAACATCGCGAGCATTGCGGCGCCAAAGCCAAATCCTTCGAGAACTGACGGTGCATCTGCTTTATAGAGAACAACAACGAGCGCTGCGCCAGCAAGACCAAGTCCAACAGTCAACATACCAACGACGCCACCAGTGCGGAATGCAATCTGCACTGAACGTTCTGCGCTTCCTGCACGCGCTGCCTCAGCAACGCGAACATTTGCGCGAACTGCCAACCACATTCCTTGATACCCGACGAATGCAGAGAATGCTGCGCCGACAAGGAAGAAGATGGAACGACCGATACGGACATCGCTATCGCCAGGTAGGGCGAAGAGCACGAAGAAAATAATCGCGACGAAAATTGCTAACGTGCGAAATTGGCGCGCAAGGTATGCAGCAGCGCCCTCTTGGACCGCCGCAGCGATCTCTTTCATCTTCGCCGTTCCCTCGCTCGCTGCAAGGACCCGAGCGCGAAGGCCAAAAGCGACCGCTAGTGCGGCGATGGCAATCGCAAGGACGATGTAGCCAAGGGTCAGGTTTGAGCCGGCCACTTGAACAGTGGAAGTCATTGATTCTCCTTATTTACTCCATGGCGGCGACCAATAGGGCGCCTGCCCTTCATGGGTGCGGACAGAAACGTTTCGAGAATGGAGTGTAAGGCGCGGAGCGGGGCTTATTGGAATCAGGGGCCGGCTACCCCCTTAAAAGTCCTCGCCTTGGTTCTGCCAGCCGACCCGAACTGGTGGCAGGCCCTGGCGGCGGAGAGCGATCTCGCCCCCGCCAAATTCGCAGGTTATAGCCAGATCAACGGTGGCAATTGCACATGCCAGAGCCCCCTGCCCACCGGCTCGATCCATCGCCATCAAAGCCAGGGCTTCGATCTCTCGCACTTCGGCGCGCCGCGTGGCTAATTCGCCAATACCGATTGCCACGAGCGCGCTCACACCTATTAATAGGAAGGCAAGGGCGAGAACGAGAAGTGAGGCTCCCCCACGCTCACCTTGGATCGGGCGAGTTTTCACCAGAAGCCATCTGCAACGGCGCTCGCCGCGCCGTGGCGAATGGTGACGGTTAGGCGGCCATCCCCGCGATCGGAGATCGAATAGCTCGCGCCCGGAAGTGCGCTCTGCAATTCGCGGGAGATGGCAGCGCTACTTTCATCACGCATCGCCGCTTGAACTATGCCTTCAGCGAGAAACTGTAATCGCTCATGATGGAGTGTTGCGCCAACAAATTTCACTCCAAATAGCGCAAGTGAAATAAGAATCGGAAGTGCTACTACCAATTCGGCAGTAGCACTTCCCCTCTCTATAAATCTTTGGCGCACTAGAACAAGAAGCTCGAGAGCGCTTTGCGAAGCAATTCGCCAATTAATTGCGCAATACTTTCAGAACCAAGAAGTTTATAGAGCGCCCCGGCAAAACCGCATGCAGCAACTGTGGTCACCGCATACTCTGCTGTGGCAATTCCTAGTTCGCTAGATACTTTCTTATGACGTTCTCTGATGTTGCGAATAATCTTCATCTCTATCCTTTCAATAGGTTATTTGGTGATACGAAGTAGGTGAATCTTCCCGCTATCAACGACAGTGCAATCTAAAAATGTGTGCGCTTGGGGAAAAGTTCTCTTGTTAAAAGATTTGTAGTGAGGAAAAGAATGAATAAACAATCGGTCCGATTCCTCCAATTAAAAAGGAGGGGAGAAAACATAAACCTACTGGGAGTGCGAGTTTTACTGAAAGTGATTTGACGCGCTCTCGAGAACGCTTGAGGGTTTTCTCATAACAATCTGTAGAGACGCGTTCTACTACGACGAGAAGTGAACGACCCTCGAGTTGGGCGCTGGCAAGCGCCCGGGAAAGTTGAGCTAATTGGGGATCGCTAAATAAGGGCGCCCACGCCTGATTCGGTTCCGCGCCAAGGAGTAATAGCGAGTAAATCCGATCGATATCGCGCTTCAGCGAACTTGTTAAGAGCTGGGAGATGGTGGCCAGCGCCGGCAGGAGCGAGAGCCCAGATTTAAGAGAGCCACTGAGCGCAGCGAGAAAGAAGAGCGCCTCCTGTTCCCGCGCCTTTGTTGCCGCTATCGAAGCGGTGGTGGGTAGGAGCGCGAATACTCTGCGGAGGAACCAATATCCAAGAGGAGCGCAGGGTAACCACCAACTCCCGAGAAAAAGCAGTGGTGTGAGAGCGCCAAAAAGTAAGAAGAGGCGAGGTGGAGTTTTTATCTCAACTCCGAACGCTATTGATGATGCTCTCTGACCACCGGCGCCCGATTATTTGCAAGGCAATCGACAGAAGGGCCATGGCAATTGGAATTGGTGCGACGAGATTCCGATCGAGATGGATGATTTTCGCTAAGAGAGCGCCGAGAAGGATAATCACGGGAAAGAATGTAAGTAAGGTGAGCGTGGCCCGCGCCGGCGCTATCTCAATATCAATCTCACGATCACGTTCAATCTGAAATTCGATGTCACGAGCGAATTCTCGAAGCGCAGGTAAGAGGGTGATTCCTTCGGTGAAGGCTAGATGAAAGAACTTCTCAATTTCAGTATCGCGTAGCGCTGGATATCGATGGCGATGAAAGCTCTGATGGAGTAATTGACCATTCTCCCCATCATCGATAACGGCTCGGAGAAATTCCAATTTTCTCTCTAATACGCTCTTTACCTCTGGTCGTCTTATTGAATCTGGGAGGAGCCAGGTAAGGATCAATGTTTAACCTCATCGATGATGACGCTACGTTTTCCACTCTCTCTGACATCGAGGTGAATGATGTAATCAATAGCACTTGAATATAGTGCGAGCGCTCCTTCGCGGGCGATTCCTGCTGTCATGGCAAGTGCTGCAATTCGATTAGGGATATCACCGGGTGAATTAGCATGAATAGTTGCACCGCTACCTGCATGTCCAGTGTTGAGCGCTAAGAAGAGGTCTACAACATCAGCGCCCCGGACCTCACCCAGAAAAATTCGATCAGGTTTCATCCGTAGCGCCTGACGGATTAACTCTCTCATCGGGACTTCGCCCACTCCCTCGCTATTACTTCCACGCGCTTGCAGACGAAGTACATGGGGATGGGCTGCTTGGATTTCATGAGTATCTTCGATGACCAAGATCCGCTCATGGATAGGTAGTTGCTCAATAAGGTGCGAAAGTAGGGTGGTCTTACCACTTCCAGTGCCGCCAGAGATCAAGAAATTCTTACGCGGTTTGAGAATTGCCTCGATTGTTTCCCTTATCTCTTCGCTGTTCTGCAGGAGAGCTCGCTGCTGATTTACTCGAAGCGATATATGTATCCCGCCTTCAATCAATGGCGGAAGTAGCGCATGTAGACGTATCCCTCTACCTAACTCGAGATCGACCGATGGATGGGCTGGATCAAAATGTTTTCCAGCACGGAGCGCTTGGGTCCGAACATAATTAATCAATGCGCGTTCTGAGGGTTCAAAGAGAATCGGTTCTAGGCCAAGCCCGCGATTAATCCATGCCCCTGCGCTCCCATTGATGAAGAGATCGGTGAAACTCTCTTCTTTGAGTATTTCGGTAAATGGGCCATATCCACTGGAAATATTGGCAAACTCAAGGACCTGACTTGCCAACTCTGCTCTCGGTATCCAGGGAGATCGCTCGAGAAGTTGAAGAACTACCTGCTCCCTGATTTCATCGATTAACTCTTCACGCATTAGTGGAGCATCTCGCTGAGAATCTCACCAAAAATCTTCTGGGAATTTTTGGTGAGTCGACGGATAATGCCCAACCCCATAGCAAGGCCAAGTTCTGTTGAGCGCGGAATGGTGAAGCGTTTCGCATCAGTGATGAAACTCTCTATCTCTCCTTGCTTATTTATTCGAGGTGAGAATTTATTGACCAGCACTATTTTTGGTTTCTGCAGCGGTGCCAGTTTATGTAGACCAATAAGTGAGGTAAGCGAATTCTCCGCCACCACCAGTGAATTTATTATGAGAGAAGAGAGCGGTGGATTGTCGAGAATGATTAAATCGAAATGTTCTTGCGCACCGTGAATCACATGATTAAATAGTTCAGCTCTGATTTCGGTAGCGCTTCGTTTGGTAAGGAGCGATATCCCGGATTTACCTGGACGGGGAAGGGTTTCGGATGTGAAGACGGTATCGAGTCGATACTCCTCCCAATATGGCGGAGGCGCATCGAGTATCTCTCGAAGCGGAGCGCGCGTATCGACCTCTACGAGCAGGGTGCGCAGACCCTTGGCGAGCGCTACCTGAGCGAGATGGAGCGATAACGTGGTTGTACCTACCGCACCGGCGGCGCTAAAAGTGCCCCAAATCCGTGGGGAGCGGAGTTGAGGCACGGCGCGATTATCTGGATGAGTCAGAACGGAGTTGCGCATCGCACGCTCTATTGTGGGAAAAACCGAGGTGGGCATACCACCTGGTAATCGTTACGCTTCCGTACGTGAGTAAGAGCGCGGCCTTCTTCGATCTCGATAAGACGATTATCTCTCGCTCTTCGCTCCTTGCCTTTACCAAACCCTTTAATCAAGCAGGGCTTATCTCGCGCAAAAGAATGATCAAGAATTTTATTGATCAGTATTTCTTCTCAAACTCTGGGGCTAATCATGCGCAGATGGAGAAGATGCGCCAGACACTTACCTCGATGGTTGCCGGGTGGGATGTCGAGCAGACCAAGAGCGTGATTGATGAATCGCTTCACTCTGCGATTGATCCGATGATTTACGATGAAGCGGCAGAGTTGATTGAGAAACATATTCGTGATGGACGTGATGTGATTCTTGTTTCTACCTCTGGACGTGAGATTGTTGAACCGATTGGCAAGATGCTTGGTGCGACTGATGTGATTGCGACCGAGATGGAAGTTGTCGATGGTAAGTACACCGGGAAGGTTTCCTATTACGCATATGCCGAGAAGAAGGCGGAAGCGGTCCGCGCGATTGCCGAGAAGAATGGTTACGACCTTCAGAAATCGTTCGCCTATTCCGACTCCAGCACTGATATCCCATTGCTCTCTATTGTTGGATTTCCCTGTGTGGTCAATCCGGATCGGAGCCTGCGCGCGCATGCTGAGAGTAATAACTGGCCAGTTCTCCACTTCACGCGCCCAGTTCCACTCAAACAACGTTTTGCGAAAGTCCCGCCAAAACCTGCGCTCGCTGCCGCTATTGGCTTAGGGGCTATCAGTGCCATAATTTACTTGGCTAATCGGAAGAAAAAATCTGCTGGAGGTAGCGATAACAATGTCACTTGAGAATCTGCTCTCGGAGAATCGAACCTTTCCCCCAACGCCAGAGTTTGCTGCTGCTGCCAATGCGAAGAAAGAGATGTACGCACAGGCCGATGCTGATCGTTTGAAGTTCTGGGAAGAGCAGGCGCGCATCTTGCAGTGGGAGCAGCCGTGGGAGAAGACGCTCGAGTGGGATGCCCCTTTTGCCAAATGGTTTATCGGCGGCAAGCTCAATGCATCGGTTAATTGCCTTGATCGCCATGTTGCCGAAGGTCGGGGAAATCGGGTGGCGATTCTCTTTGAAGGAGAACCTGGTGATACTCGCATGCTGACCTATGCGCAGATGCTTACTGAGGTGAAGAAAGCTGCGAATGCTCTAATTGAATTAGGTGTAACTAGCGGTGATCGCGTTGCGATCTACATGCCGATGATTCCTGAGGCTGCGATTGCGATGCTCGCCTGTGCACGTCTTGGCGCGATGCACTCAGTTGTTTTTGGTGGCTTCTCTGCTGAAGCGCTCCTTTCGCGAATTCAAGATGCCGATGCAAAAGTTGTTATCACTGCCGATGGTGGGTATCGCAAAGGTGCAGCAAATGCTCTTAAACCTGCTGTTGATGAGGCCCTTAAGGGTAAGCACAATGTGAAAAAAGTATTAGTGGTGAAGCGAACCGGCCAGGATGTTGGATGGGATGGTTCGCGCGATGTTTGGTGGCACGAGATTGTCGAGCGCCAGAGCGCAGAACATACGGCAGAGGGTTTTGATAGTGAGCATGGTCTTTTTATTCTTTACACATCAGGAACTACTGCAAAACCTAAAGGTATCTATCACACAACCGGTGGCTATCTCACTCAGGCAGCATTTACCCATCGCAATGTCTTTGATTTGAAACCAGAGAAGGATGTCTACTGGTGTACCGCTGATGTCGGTTGGGTAACTGGCCACTCCTACATCGTCTATGGGCCGATGATTAATGGTGCAACGCAGGTGATGTATGAAGGCACTCCTGATTCGCCCACTAAAGGGCGGATGTTTGAGATTATCGAGAAGTATGGCGTCACGATTTTGTATACCGCGCCTACCCTGATTCGTACCTGGATGAAGTGGGGCGATGAGTTCCCGAAGGCATCGAATCTCTCTTCGTTGCGCCTCCTTGGGTCGGTTGGTGAACCGATTAACCCAGAGGCATGGATGTGGTACCGCGAAGTTATCGGCGGAAATCGCTGCCCAATCGTTGATACCTGGTGGCAGACCGAGACTGGCGCGATCATGATCTCGCCTCTTCCTGGAGTCACTGCGACAAAGCCTGGCTCTGCAATGGGAACGCTCCCTGGAATTAGCGCGAAGGTTGTTGATGACAATGCAAAAACAGTTGGCAATGGCGGTGGTGGTTATCTCGTTCTTGATAAGCCATGGCCTTCGATGCTCCGCGGAATTTGGGGTGAACCCGAGCGCTACAAAGAGACCTATTGGTCGCGTTATGAGGGGCTCTATTTCGCTGGCGATGGCGCGAAGTTAGACGATGATGGAGCGATCTGGTTACTTGGGCGCGTCGATGATGTGATGAATGTTTCTGGTCACCGCATCTCCACTACTGAGGTCGAATCTGCGCTTGTTTCGCACCCTGCTGTTGCTGAAGCTGCTGTTGTTGGTGCCAATGATGCGATGACTGGTCAAGCGATTGTTGCATTCGCGATTTTGCGTGGTGGCGTGCCCAATGTCGGTGGCGAAGAGTTGATTCAGGAACTTCGTAACCATGTAGCTAAAGAGATTGGGCCGATTGCAAAACCAAAGCAGATTCTCGTTGTTGCGGAGTTGCCGAAGACTCGTAGCGGAAAGATTATGCGCCGACTTCTTCGCGATGTTGCAGAGAATCGCACCGTTGGTGATTCCACTACCCTTGCTGATCCCAATGTGATGAAGTTGATCTCTGAAGGTTTACAGGGCGCAAAACACGAAGATTAATTAGGAGATAGCAGCAAGGAGAGTTTTCATCTCTTCGATTTCAGCACTTTGTGAATCGATGATTGCTCTGCCAAGCGCCGCTGCCTCTGCATTGTCAGAATCAACAACCATATCAGCCATATCGATTGCACCTTCGTGGTGGGCGATCATTCCCTTCAAAAACAAGCGATCAAATTCCTCATCGGTCGCGCGCTCAAGTTCTGACATCTGCCCCTCATCGAGCATGCCCATCATCCCGTGCCCTGAATGATCTTCACTCTCAGAGCCATGTCCCATGTGACTTCCGGATTCTTCCGAATCAATCCAGAGTTTCATCTGTTCAATCTCGGGCGCTTGTGCTGCCTTGATTTTCCGCGCTAACGCAACAATCTCTGGGCTCTCGGAATTGATAAGCGCGAGTTCCGACATCTCGATTGCTTGTTCATGATGCGGAATCATCATCTCGGCAAACATTCGATCTGTATTAGAGATCTTGGCGGTGTTACTGGAGTTTTCACTGGAATTCTCGCTGCAGCCCACAAGGAGGAAGAGCCCAACAACCATTAGTGAAAAGAGCGCAAGGGGCTTGCGGTGAGATTTTTTCATACCCCTTTTATACCGCGAAGTTACGCGCTCTGCTCAGTCAGTTTGCTCTCGATGGTGGAGATGAAATCTCCGAGGATGCTGGGACCATAGGTAGAAATCGCTGTGATGATTGCGCTCTGGTCGGCCGTCTTAGAGATTCCCTCGCTCGGGAGAATCAAGGCAAGCTCCCCAAAGATCCAAATCAATGCCAGCGTCTTGGCTAAATGAAGGAAGACTCCCAAAAGTGAATCGACTGCTTTGAGTGGTTTCCATAGAAAGTTCTTTCGGAACCACTTTGCGATTCGACCTAAGATGAAGTGACCTGCAAACGCACCAATCGCGACGGCGAGCGCAACGCTCTGAATCCGCGATGAGGTGCTGGCGAAGTTCGCCACAATCTCGGCGCCATATTTCAAACCAAGTAGGCCACCACCAACAAGTCCGATGAAGGAGAAGATTCCGGTGATCAGGCCACTCCGATACCCGCTATAGATGGAGTAGGCAAGGAGCGCGGCGAGCGCGATATCAAGAAAGCTCATGGCTCTAACTCTACGGTGCGCTCGCGCTCCCACTCTCGTTCAAAACCAGCATGATGCAAAAGTCGGTCGAGGATTCCCCCGGTAAATCCCCAGATGCGCATTCCCGCGACATCAAAGGCTGGGCCGCGATACCCGCTTCTGTGGCGGAGCATGATGCGATTGGCTGGGTTCGCTAGTTCATCGAGTGCGATTAATTCTGCGCGCATCACTTCATCGCTCGCATCGGTTGTAAGGGGATGTGGTTCGCGCCAGTAACTGACGATTGGTGTGACGTGGAAGTTTGATGGTGGGATAAAAAGCTGCGGAAGTTCGGCAATCACATCGACGCTCGCGCTCGTGAGACCTACCTCCTCTGCGCTCTCGCGTAGCGCCGCATCGATTGCGCTCTCGCCACTTTCCAGTGCGCCGCCAGGGAATGATGGTTGGCCGCCATGCGAACGTAGCCCCTCTGAACGCAAAGTGATCAACACCTCCGGCCCCTGCGCGCCATCGTGTAACAAGATCAAGACTGCGCCCTGCTTGGTACTCGCCATATCTTCTGCTTTAGGACGGATGTTGTAGAGGAAGGCATCGTTACGTAGATCATCAACTCTATTTACAAATTGATCTAACCAGCGCGGAGCCATCACCAACGCTCCTTGCTCTTCACTAATTTTTTGGCCAATTCCGGATCGCGCTCGCCTATTCCAAAGGAGGGACATAACTTCGCCAACGGACATGCGCCACACGCGGGTTTACGGGAGTGACAGATTCTCCGGCCGTGCCAGATCAATCGATGTGAAAGATGGGTCCACTCTTTCTTGGGAATCAATTTCGCAACATCGCGCTCGACTTTTACGGGATCATCTTCTTGAGTCCAGCCAAACCTGCGCGAGAGTCGACCGAAATGAGTATCAACGGTTAAGCCCGGAATATCGAAGGCATTTCCCAGCACCACATTTGCCGTCTTTCGTCCGACTCCAGGAAGGACCACCAATTCATCGAGCACCGCCGGAACTTCGCCATCGTATTTCGCCATCAATTCTTGGGAGAGCGCTTTGATATTCCGCGCCTTCGCTCGAAAGAAACCGGTGGACTTCACGATGCGTTCGATATCAGCAAGGCGCGCACTTGCCATCTCTTTCGCGCTGGGATACTTGGCGAAGAGTTTCGGTGTCACCGCGTTGACGCGTTTATCGGTGCACTGTGCGGATAAGACAGTGGCGACGAGAAGTTGGTAAGGCGTAGCAAAATCGAGTTCGCAGCAGGCATCGGGATATTCCTTACTCAAGATTCGGTAGATCGCACCCGCGCTTGCCATGCGCTTCAGGGTACGCGAAGTCGCGGGCTCGGATATTTCGCGGTAAGTTTGCCTTATGGACGCCACAAATTCTGAGGTAAGGAAAGCGCCGCTCTTCATCGCTCTCGATGATGAGTCTGCTCGCGCGCTCACTGCCTCGATGGATGAGGTTCGCCTCACCCGTGGCAAGGTCCTCTTCTCCGAGGGTGACCAGGGCGATCGCCTCTATGTCATCGCTGAGGGAAAGATGAAGCTCGGCACCCTCAGCAACGATGGGCGCGAGAACCTCCTCTCCATCCTCGGCCCTGGCGATATGTTCGGTGAGCTTTCGCTCTTCGACCTTGGCCAACGCGCTTCCACTGCCACCGCAGTCACCGATACCCGGTTATTGGCGCTGAAGAATGAAGACTTACAGCAACTCCTTCGCAACCGCCCTGAGGTTGCTTTCCATTTACTCAAATCACTTGCGCAACGACTTCGCCGCACTGCTTCTATCGTTGAAGATCTCGTCTTCTCTGATGTTCCTGGTCGCGTCGCTAAAGCGCTTCTGCAATTAGCTCATCGCTTTGGCAGCGAGAGTGAAGAGGGAATCCACGTTAACCACGACCTCACTCAAGAAGAGTTGGCCCAGTTGGTTGGCGCCTCGCGCGAGACAGTCAATAAAGCGCTCGCTGATTTTGCTGGACGTAACTGGCTCCGCCTTGAAGCGCGTGCAGTCACGATTCTTGATGAAGAGCGCTTAGCAAAACGCGCTAAGTAATTTATTTCTAACTACTTAAGCGAGACGACGACCTCGACCTCAACCGGTGCATTGAGTGGCAATTCAGCCACTCCCACGGAAGAACGAGCGGCACGACCGGCCTCACCCAGCACGTTGATAAAGAGCTCGCTCGCGCCATTGACCACGCCTGCCTGATTGGTAAACCCTGGCGCGCTATTCACGAAGCCCACAGTCTTCACAATCTGCTTGATCTCATCGAGATCGCAGACAAGCGCAAGCGCGGCCAGAACATTTAATCCACAAATCTGAGCTAACGCATACCCCTCTTCGACAGTGACATCGCTTCCGACTTTGCCGGTCTTAGAAATCTTGCCATCAACTGTTGGCAACTGACCTGCAGTGAAAACTAACTTTCCATCGCGCACTGCTGGCACATAGGCAGCAACCGGAATCGCTGCAACTGGTAGCTCTAACCCGATTTCAGCAAGGCGTGCTTTGACTTTGTCGTGTGCCATTAGGCGATCTCCCTTTTCATGTAAGCAACGAGCGAATCCCCGCCGCCAGGAGCAGGAACAACCTGGACCAACTCCCACCCATCAGAACCCCAGGTGTCGAGAATCTGCTTCGTCGCATGGGTAAGAAGCGGAACCGTTACATATTCAAACTTCGCTGCCATTTTCTCTCTCCTCTATTCGCACAGTAACTCATCACACCTACATACAATCCAAAAACTAAATTGCCAACGCTGCCTTCACAGCAGCCGAGACCGCACCACCATCAGCGCGCCCAGCAATTTTCGGCGCGAGCACCTTCATCACTTGCCCCATGCCCGCAGGCCCACTTGCACCTGTCTCTGCAATCGCAGACTTAATCAACGCATCTAACTCATCAGCGCTTAATTGTTGTGGGAGATAACGCGCGATGATCTCGCCCTCAGCGCGCTCCCGCGCGGCGCGATCAGCGCGACCGGCAGCCTCGAAAGCTTCAGCAGATTCGCGACGCTTCTTCGCCTCACGCGAGAGCACCTGGATGATCTCGGCCTCGTTGAGCGTCTTCGCCTCTTTCCCCGCGACCTCTTCATTAGTAATCGCAGTGAGCGCCAAGCGGATTGTCGCCATGACAATCTCATCCTTCGCACGCATTGATTCAGTGAGGTCGTGTTGGAGAGTTTCCTTTAATCCCATAGCGAGATTCTCCCATAACTTCCTTACTATTGAGACATGATCACGCTCCACGAGGTTGAACTCCCGCTCCTTTCCTCGGGTGAGCCGGTGACCTTTCTCCACCTCTCTGATCTACATATCGCCCCGTGGCAGAAGCGCAAACTCGATGACCTTCGCGAACTTTCTACCTACGAGGTTGATTTCACTATCGTCACCGGAGACTTCCTCGCACATCGCGACGCCGTTCCCCTTGTCTTCGATGCGTTATCCGGGCTCCTTGCTCGCCCCGGGGCATTCGTCTTTGGTTCTAACGATTACTTCGCGCCTAAATTAAAGAATCCGCTCTCCTACTTATTTCCCGATAAGGGAGTGCGCAAGTTAGGTGATGAGTTGCCGTGGTGCGAGTTGCGTAATGGATTAGTAAGGCGCGGCTGGATCGATCTCAATCAGAGCAAAGTTCTCGTGGATATCAAGAGG
>VGAL01000031.1 GCA_016870715.1 Actinomycetota bacterium
CAAGATTGAAGAAGAGTCGCCCTATAAGCCGGATTCTGTCGTGAACCATCATCCCTCTAGCAATGTCATTGCTGACATCGTCATGCGGTCTACCCGATAACTCGAGCGAGCAGCTCTCAAACGTTATCTGCGTGACCTTGCTTCCAGTGGGGTTTACCTAGCTACAGGAATTACTTCTTGCACTGGTGGTCTCTTACACCACCGTTTCACCCTTACCTATTATTACTAATAGGCGGTCTATTCTCTGTGGCACTATCCCGCCGGTTTCCCGGGGTGGGCGTTACCCACCACTGTGCTCTGCGAAGTCCGGACTTTCCTCGATGTATTGCTACACCGCGATGGTTCGGGCGACTCTTCGTTTTAAGTTTAGAGCCCTTTTTCTACCTTGTAAATTTTCAGCCATGAGATAAAGCCCCAGGTAACAAGGGGAAGATAGACGGCATAGAGCGTGCCAGTGGGGTAATAGCCATTTGCGAAGGCAAAAGGAACGCCAACGAGATCAACAGCAACCCAGACCAACCAAAATTCGATGTACCCGCGACTCATTCCAAATGTTGCCAGCGCAGTGCCAGTAAATATCCAGGTATCGACAAGCAACCAACTCCCAGTCTCACCGAGCGCTTTGAAAATCTGCATCGAGATTAAGAAGAAAACAAGAACAGCCGGAATAAGAATCATCTTCTCTTTAGTGGTGGTCCAACGTGGTGAGACGGCTGGTCGATTACCTGCGCCACTACGACGATGTTGGGCCCAGCGCGCCCAACCATAAATACTGACGATAATCAGTAAGAGATTACGACTTGCCTGTCCATAGAAGTTTGCATCGTTATCGCTGTAGGCGAAGACCGCTCCCAAGAAAACAGTAAAGAGCATCGCATCGGCGAAGATACCCACTGGCCATGCGGCGACCTTTCGCTTCATGCCCAGATAGGCACTGGTGATTCCAAGTGCGCCACCGAGAACCTCGCGCAACGGAATCGACTTACTACCAAATTGAAGATTGGTCTCAAATAACCATTTAATGAGATTCATAGAATCACGACTACTTTCGAGGATCTTCTAGGTGGAGCGCTGATAACGCATCCGCGTGGATAATTGCTTCAATCTTCTCCGCTGGAATCTTGGGCATAGCTGTCCCTGCCACTACATCATTAACCGCGCGCAGGCGCTCCATCGCATAGTGCGGAGTAGTCACTGGAAAGTCACTACCAAAGAGGAGCTTATGCATCGCACCCCATTCGAAAGCCATAACAAGTGCTTCGTAAGTCATCCACGGCCGAGTGTAAATCGCTGACACATCCGAATAGACATTGGGATGTTTTCGAATAACCGAGACGGTTTCACGTACCCAGGGGTGACCAATATGAGCCATGATGATCTTCAACTCTGGAAAGGCAATAGCAATCTCATCGATGGTGAGCGGATGTGCATTCTTCAGCGGTGCTGGAGCAATGGGAGATGCCCCAATGTGAAAGAGAATAGGAAGACCATCTTTATCTGCTCGCCGATACAACTCAAAAGCCTCTTTGCCTAGCGGATCAAATCTCTGATAATTCGCACCGAGTTTGATGCCCTTTAAACCCAAAGACTTAGCCCGTTCATATTCATCCAAGTAATCAGGCAAATTTGGATCCACGGACATAAACCCAATCCGCGATTTATCCGCAGCCACAAACTCTGCTGTTGAATCATTTATCCGAGTCGCATCACCTGCAGTCCCCACGAATTTCTCTACATCGGGTACATGAATATTGAAAACTATGGAGATATCGGCCGCTTCCATCCCGTTCTGATAATCAGCCCAACTATTTGTCGTCGAAACTGGTCCACCAGAATGCCATCCAGTGAAAACCTTCTTCTCATCCGCTGGAACTTCATGCTGATGAGTAGGGGTGTGAGTATGGACATCGATTATCACGAGCGCCTCCAATAATCTCCCATGCTATCCTCACCCGGACTACAGGAGGAATACATGAGCGCAGACCAAAAACTCGCCAATCTTTCGGCTAAACCGCACGGAAATTACAACATCACCCTCGCCCCAATACGTGAACTCAACAACAGCTTCTACGTTTCAGGTCAGGTCGCACGACGTAACGATCAAATGATCGCAACGGGCCTGGTTGGACGCGAAGTGAATATGGAACTTGCCCAGGAGTGTGCTTGGGTCTGTGCAATCAATGTTCTCGAGAGCGTACAAAAGGCAATCGGTTCACTCGACAAAGTGGAATATGTTGCCCGCTTAGGTATTTATGTTGCAAGCGCCGACAACTTCTCCGACCAACATCTTGTTGGTCACGGTGCCAGCCAAGTAATCCTCGATGTCTTTGGCCCAGAGGTCGGCCTCCACACTCGAACAGCAATCGGCGTGAAATCACTCCCTCTCAACAGCCCAGTAGAGGTAGATGCGATTTTCGTTCTCAAGAAGTAAGAAAGAACTTCCCGATCTCATCTAACGATTCCGGATTGGCCAGTGAGGCAAGGTTGCGCACTGGCCTTCCATTTGCAAGATCTGCAACAGCCACCTCGGCTAACTTCCCATTAAAGGTACGTGGCAAATCGCCCACATAAAAAATTGCACCTGGAACATGTCGCGGTGAAGTCTTCGCGCGAATAACCTGCTTTACCTCATTTGTGAAACTATCCGAAGTATCAGTAGCAACTAAAAAGAGGGCGATCCTCTGATGACCATCCCATGGCTGCGCTACAGCAAGTGCACCTGTCACCTCATTAAGGCCATCGAGTGCGGAATAGATCTCACTGGTACCGATTCGAACTCCCGAAATATTTAGCGTCGCATCAGAGCGGCCATGAATGATGATCCCACCCCGCTCCGTCTTAGAGGTGAGATCACCATGGACCCACACCCCAGGCCAGGTATGAAAGTAAGTCGAGATAAATCGCGAGTTATCGCTATCACCCCAGATTCCAAGGGGCACACTCGGAAATGGTCTCTTGCAGACCAACTCACCCATCTCTTCCGCGCCGAGGGAATTGCCCATCTCATCAAAAACATCAACATCCATACCCAGGAGTGGACCCTGCATCTCACCGGCGTAATACGGTCGAAGTGGATCTGGCCCAGTAAAACTTCCTGCAATATCGGTGCCACCTGAAAATGGTGAGAGGAAAATCCGGCCATCGAACTCATTACTTAACCAGGTTGCAGTACTCGCCGATAAAGGTGAACCTGTCACCATGATTGTGCGAAGCGCAGAGAGATCGCCGACCTCTCGAATAGAGCGACCAGATTCTTTAATAACATCTAATAGTCGAGCCGATAGACCTAAATGCGTAAGTTTTTGAGCGCTAGCAAAATGAAAGAGTCGAAGCACATCAGGATAATTTGGTGAACCATCGAAGAGTACAAGTTCTGCCCCAGTTCCCAAGATAGAAATAGACCAGTTCCACATCATCCAACCCGTCGTGGAATAGAAGCAGACCCGATCACCCGGACGAATATCACAATGTAATTTCTGCTCCATGAGATGCTTGAGCATCACACCACCGGAACGATGCACCAAACCTTTGGGCACCCCGGTGGTTCCTGAAGTGAACAAGACATAAGCAGGTTGATCGAACCCTCTTCGTGTGAGCTGCAGATTATCTCCGTCTTTGAGTGAATTCCATCGATGAACCGATACCGAATCAGGCAGTGCAATCTCACCGTCACCAACAAGAATGAGATGAGTGATGCTCGGAATCTCGTGCAGAACCTTTTCTACAGTTTCACGTCGATCGAATATCTTGCCGTTCCACTGATACTGGGTCGTCGCTATCAAAACCTTCGGTTGCAATTGGCTAAATCGCGAGATGATGGCGGAATCACCAAACTCTGGTGAGGCCCCTGCGACGATTGCTCCAGTCTCGAAACCAGATAATAAGAACGAGAGCACTTCAAAACCAATAGGCAAAATCGAGACAACTCGATCCCCCTCAACCACTCCAGCGCTTTGAAAAAGTTGAACTACTCTCTCGATATTGGAAACTAATTCCTCATGTGTAACGCGGCTTCCGATATCTGTGACGTCCGCCTCAGCAACCACGGTGACGCCACTCTTAGGCGCCAGCAGATTCTCGAGATAACTTACCTTCGCATCCGGAAAAAAGGTCGCCTTCGGAAGCGGATTGGGAAGTAGAGCGCGCTGGCCGCGTTCGCCGATGACGTCGAGGAAATCCCACAATTCACCCCAGAACTCTTCGGGCTTTTCAATCGACCATCGATAGAGCTCAGTAGTGGAATCGCCACCGTGGAACTTCTTAGTCTGTATCAAGAACTTGTACATCGCACTCTCTCCGGGAGAGGTGGGGCTCCACAGAAGAGCCGCTTGGCTCATCGAGCCACCCAACCATTATCGATTCCAAAAGAGGAACCGGTAATCGATTGGGAATTAGGACCACATAAGAAAAGTGCAAGCGCAGCAACTTCTTGAGGTTCAATCAAGCGTTTGATTGCAGCCGGCGCCAACATGAGCTGATCGATGACCTCCGCTTCGCTCAGATCGTTTACTTGCGCTTGATTGGAAATCTGCTTTTCTACCAAAGGGGTGCGAACATATGAAGGTGCGATTGTGTTAGCAGTCACTCCATGTGCTCCACCTTCCAGCGCAATCGCTTTATGAAGGCCCTCTAGCCCATGTTTAGTCGTCACATAAATCGACTTGAAGGGTGATGCCACATGGCCATGGATACTTGAGATGCCGATGATGCGACCCCAACCCGATTTATACATGTGTGGCAAGACTTTCTGAGTGAGATAAAACGGAGTACGTAACATCAGCGAGAGCATGAAATCAGCCTGCTCGAGCGGAAATTCCTCAATCGGTGCGACATGTTGCACGCCAGCATTATTAATAAGGATATCTACCTCAAGATTATTGGGAAAGAAGCGCTCTGGGTCAGAGAGATCTGCAGCGATTGTTGTGACTTGACCCGATGCCAACTTGGCCAGCGCTATTTCATCGCGATCAACTGCGATGATCTTCGCCCCCGCCACCGCAAACTCCTCAACGCAGGCCTTACCAATTCCCGAACCTGCGCCTGTGATGAGTGCGGTCTTTCCAATGAGAGAAGTTCCTGGCATAACCTGATTCTAACTAGAGGAGTATCGCAACGGAACCGAGGATTATCGTTGTTATATAGAGCCTTTGCATCAAGCCATGGTGCATTGAGATTGCGGCGCTGGCGCCAAAACGCTTGTGATTGAAGGTGCCCATGATGGTTGCAATGACGGGATAGGTCGAGAATCCGCCAGTGAGACCAGGCCCAAGCGTCCGCGAAAATTCGGAGAGAACGAAAACTAGGGCAATCACCAGAACTATACGGAGGTAGAACTCCCATCGTGGCGATGAGAGCGGCGTTGTGATTGGTTCATATTGTGGCCAGAACTTGTTCACCAGAAAGAGCGCGCTTATCAACGTAACGAAAGTCAACCAGAGTGGTACCTGCAACAGGCTCACCAAGTACACCGAACCGATATAGATAACTGATGCAGTTGCAATCGATAGATACCAAGGTGCGCGAAGGGCCACTAATGCATAACTCCATGCAAATGCGATAAGTGAGAGTTGCCCAAGAAGCGCTCCATGAGCGGTGTCACCGGCAAATGCCGCACCTTCTTGGAGGAAGATGATGAAGATGATTGGCCCAGTCACCAAAGGCCAACCCATAAACCTGCCGCCTGCCCCTGCGCTCTCTCGAGTTTGCAAACGGGTGACAATCAGCATTAATAGTGGCGAGAGAAAAATCTTCAGCGCCAGTAGCACGCCTTCATTCACTGTTATGCACTGTTATTCAAAACCTCGGTGATGTCCCACCCCAACCGTAATAATCACGTGATCGAACTCGGTAATCTGAAAAATGCGTCAGCGGAGTGCAAAGCCACGGCACGGAGATATCGACCGCTGCACCTTCAAGCTTCTCGTCATTGATTTCTGTGACGGTGACTCTGACTATCTTGTGGCTTCCCATTTCCGCTCCCATTCTTTCTGGCTGTCTTAGCCTTTTTACCCCTGTTGCCTTCAGATATTTACATATTTTTTCGCGAGATATCTACTTTTTCACCACGCTCTGATGATCTCTTGCAACCATCGAGGATATCCACTGTCTTCGCACCCAACTCACCTGATGCAACTACATCGGTGATTCCTAATGCGGTCGTAATAAGCGATGAAGATGGACCTTTGATGGGGTTAGCATCCTCAGTAGTAAGTTGTGGATGCACTTTGATCTCTTCACCTTTACGTTGCGAGATGAGAGTGCCGGATCGAGTATCGAGTTGGAAGAAGCCTTCCTCGCCAATCACTCGGTACTCCTCCATTCGATAGTTGTGGTCAACCATCAAGCCAGAGGAGGATACGGTGCAGATATATTGCGACTCATCGCTAAAAATGAGCGAATTAGATTGATCGACTTCACCGGAAGTATCGAGATTGCCCTTGACTGATTTCGCCTCGACATCCAACATGAAAAGCAGGGTTGAGACCGGGTGAGTTGTCTGGGTATAGAGCTGACCGCCTCCGCTGCTCTTGGCTGAGTAGGTCGTCGCGCGAGATATAAAAGGTGCGCCTTCTTCGGCCTGAATCTCGACATTACCTCGATAGAGCGGGGCGATGTTGCCAGTAAATAACCCAGTAGCAAATCGCACGGCACCTATATATCCGGTGACAATCTTCTGACGCACCTCTTGCACGTGAGACGAGTGCGGAAAGGTATATCCCATATGAAGATTGCGCTTCTTCGACCCCGCCAAAGCAACCAACTCCCATGCTTCGGCGGGGTCGAGCGTCATAGGTTTTTCAATAAGAACATCTGCACCAGCGTCGAGCGCAGCTTTGGCAGGCGCAAAGTGCGCGTTATGTGGCGTAGCCACAAGTACTGCATCTAGGTCCTGCTTCAACAACTCTTCGTACGAAGATGTTGCCATCGAAGCGCCAAAGAGTTCCTTCGCCTTATTCGCCCGATCGATATCTGCATCACAAATGCCGATAAGTTCAGCATGTGTATGTGCCGCGATATTTGGCAGGTGCACCCGCGCAGCCCACCATCCGGCGCCGATCACACCTATACGCGCTTTTCTACTCATCTATTTGCACTCCTCAAGAATCGAATCGAATTCGATGAGCGCCAATAGAAAATCGAGTTCTTCGCGAGTGCCCGAGCGTAAATCAGAGCTAGGCATGCGCAAGTTAAAACTACTCAAGACCTTTCGTTTCGTAAGTATGTACTTCTGAACGAAGAGGAAAGTCGCCATATCTCGATTGCTAAAGAGGAGCAGTGGCAGAATCTTGTTGAAGAGTTTGCGAGCTCGCACTTCATCTTTATTGTGAATCAACTCGATGATGGTTCGGAAAATCTCCGGAAAAGCTGGTCCGGGCATAGTGCCGATACTGCCATTCTTGATCTCTTCGATGATTTCGATGCCACCAAGTCCTCCGATTATTGCCAGATCTTCTGCTTTCTTACTCTTTGCCCTCTTGCTCACTTCCATAACTTTGAGCGATGGCGCCGGAGGCTCGATCTTCAATGATTTGATGTGAGCGCTCGAGTCGACAAGAGATAACAGTGAATCTGCAGAGACCTGGACGCCAGTGTTCTGTGGTGCATCCTGATAGATCATCCGCACTCCGACTTTAGCATCGAGCTCAAGCAGAGTGTCAATCAACTTTGATTGATTCGCTTGTGCCCACATTCCGTGCGGCCGGACCATAACCATCTCAATTCCAGTCTCCTTGAGCTTAAGCAACTTCTCCTCAGCTGCGAACGAACTGGTCATCTCGAGATTTCCCACGATATGTAGAGCTCCCGCGCTGGCCTTGACTGCTTGACGTAAGACTTCGAGAAGTTCGACATCACCGAGTGTGTAGACCTCGCTGCCGTAACCAAAACCAACCCACTGGATCTTCTGCGCCACCATGAACTCGATTTGCGAGCGAAGCCCAACAAAATCAATTTGCCCATCTTCACTAAAGGGCATTACTGCGATTGGCACCACACCATCGATCGGCTTCACACCCATTTCAATATGCTCTCTCTCTGATAAGTCGCCACTACATGTTTTGTATTGTGTGATTCTTAAACGCTATTCGACGTAAAAGACCAATTGCATATTTCGTTTGGTGCCCAAGTCATCCGAGATCTTGTCGGCAGCAAGTGGGCGCATAGATTCCTCCCAATCAATCTGCAATTGGGTAGGAAGGTTGCTTTGATCCATGAGCGCTGGAATGTTCTCGTGCTCGAAGTATCCGAAAACTTCGTTGTCATCGAGGAATATCGAGTAGTTCGTTACGCCCTGCTCCTTGATGAAATCAAGTAGTTCAGGCCAGATTGTGTTATGGCGGTGAATGTATTCATCAATCTGTGTGGGATCCAGTTTTCGACGCCACATGGTGCGAGTCTTTGCTGCCTTCTTTACATCCTCTTCCATACTCATCGCTTAGCTCCTCTCCAAGAGAATTTTCTCTACTGCACTCTCTTTTAATTTGTATCCCAGACCTGGTTCGGTGCTCAGCGAAATATGTCCACCCTTTTGCACGGGGTTACCCTCATAGATATCCCAGAAGTGAGTGTTCGCTCCATCCCAAACATTCGGGAAATACTCGGTGAAGGGGGTGTTGATCTGGGAGAAGACCAGATGGAGGTTATGCAGGTCATTGCCATGCGGGACCACGGGGAGATCTTTGGCAGCAGCCATCGCCCAGATCTTTCGGGCTTCGGTGATACCACCGACGCGATTGACATCCGGTTGCAGGATGTGCGCTGCCTTCTTATCGATGATCTCTTGGAAGTCCCACCGGGTATAGGAGTGCTCGCCATGGGAGATCTGCGTCTGCGAGAGCGCGCAGAGCCTGCTATAGCCATCGACATCATGGGGCATCAGCGCCTCTTCGATCCACTTCAAACCATAGGGACGTAGTTCGCGCTCCATCTTGATCGCATACTCCAGATCCCATCCCATATAGGCATCAGCAGCTACTTCGATCTCATCCCCGACTGCCTCGCGCACTGCTTTGATGAGCGCGATGTTGCCCTTCATTCCCTTAACGCCATCGGCTGGGCCAAAGCCAAAACGTTGCTTGAGCATCGTGAAGCCCTCTTTGACATACCCGCGCGCCTCATCGGCAAGTTGGTCGAGATCTTTGAGCGCATAGAGGCGCGAGGCATAGACCTGGACCTGCTCCTTGGAACGACCGCCCAAGAGGTCATAGACCGGAACTCCCAGAGCCTTGCCCATGATGTCCCAGAGAGCGATGTCGATACCGCTGATGGCCGAGATCGCTACGCCACGGCGACCAAAGCGCGCACTGGAGCGATACATCTTCGACCAGAGCAATTCGACCTTGAAGGGATCCTCACCCAGGATCAAGGGAGCAAAGTGCTGGTCAATCACGGCCTTGATTCCAGCATTGGCTGTTCCGCATGAACCCACGCCCACGATGCCGGTATCGGTCTCGATCTCGACAATGACGAGTGAATGTCGTCCGAAGTAATCTGGGATGCGATCTCTGAAGTCCGGAAAGACAGATGCTGGCGTGCACAACCACGGAGACTCTTTGCGATTGGAATTCTCGACTTTGCCATCTCCGAGTTCTCTGACCGTAATTCTCTTGACTTTATGTGTTGACATTTTCACCCCACGGAAAATCGTTTCTACACCAAATTGCTACCTTACAACAGGCTACAGCTCCTGAATAGCCTTACTTTTTCGGATTTCCGTCAATTGTCTTTACTTACTCTAATTTCTCTATTCACTCTCACCAGCTATTCAGCTTCGGTGATGACCAACTTCGCTGAACGAGCGTAAAATTCGCAAACCATCGCGGTGCCAGACCGAGAGCGTAGTGATGCTGCACGGATCGATATCGACATGGAAAGCAGCATGGCTAGGCGCTGAGAGAGTCAAGCGGACTATCTGTCGTATCACCACGTTATGTGTGACAACACAAATCTTCTTCTCAGGATAGGCAGCAACGAGCGCATCAATAGCGGGATCAATTCGCTCCCCTACTTGGTCGTAGGACTCGCCTCCTGGAGGGGCGAATGATGTTGAAGAGAGCCACTCTCTCGCATCGTCAGGGAATTGGTTTTTGACATCCTCGAAGGTCAATCCATCCCATTTTCCAAAGGCAATCTCGATCCACGAACCATCCTCAATGATAGATAGCCCGGTGGTATTACTAATCGCAGCAGCCGTCTGCATGGTGCGCGTTAATGGCGATGAAATCAACACATCAGGCTTGATCTTTGACATCTCGCGCGCAACATTCTGAGCCTGTTGTAGCCCAAGTGCGTTAAGAGCCGGATCATTTCCATCTCCGCCTGAGAATCTTCGGTTGGGAGTGAAGTCCGTGGTGCCATGGCGGACGAAATAGATTGTTGTGGCCTTCTCTGTTCCGGTTAGGCGCTCGGTAAGAAAATTAATCTGCTTCTTTGGCCCAGTACTTTCAATGGGAAGGCCATCGAGAGCTTTGTTGGCAAGGGCATCAGCATGCGAATTCTGATCTCGGGGAATCCATTCATAAGTAATAAGGGCTCGGTCATGGATATCTCGCGCCTTGAGTGCGAGTTCGCGCATATCAGGATGTTTGATCTGCCAGCGGCCAGACATTTGCTCGATGACAAGTTTGCTATCCATCCGCACAGTTATTTCGGCAGTGGGATCTATCTCATGTGCTGCTGCAAGACCCGCAACCAATCCGCTGTACTCAGCGACATTGTTCGTCGCTACACCAATAGTCTCGGCAATCTCTCGGAGTAATTCGCCAGTTTTCCCATCGCGTACAACCGCCCCAAAACCGGCAGCTCCTGGGTTGCCACGAGATCCGCCATCGGCCTCAATGATGAGAAAGCGAGCCATTAGAGGCCGGAATTCGCAGTGCGAATGAGGATTCGTCGACACTCTTCGCACCGAATCACTTCATCTAGAGCGGTGGAGCCAAAACGCGCTGCATCTGCCGCAGTGAGGTCAAGTTGGCACCCAGTGCATCTACGTCGAATGATTTCAGCAGCACCTATTCCACCCTTATCGCTACGGATTTTTTCGTAGAGTTTTATCAACTCGCCATCGATAGTGGCGCTGATGTCGGCGCGATCACCCTGCAACTTCGCAAGCTCCCGCTTTATTTCATCTAATTTCTCGTTTGCAACAACCTCGAGCGAAACTTTCTCTCCGGTCTTGCCAGTTATTTCTTCGGCGAGCGCGGCAATTTTGCCGCTCACCTCATCAAGTCGAACCATTACCTCTAACTCGACCTCTTCTAACTCAGCAATTCTTCGCTCCAAGGTAGCCACTTCATGCTGAAGGTTCTCAAGGTCTTTTGGGCTTCCTGTTCCTGAGGCTAGCCGAGCCTCATCCTTCTTCTTCCTGTTACGGACTTGTTCGACATCCTCTTCTGCCTTTGCCAATTCACGTTTGATATCGCCTTCATCAACTGCAAGGTGGTTCTGCTCAGAGGAAAGTTTGGATAGCTGGCTCTCTAAACGAGAGATCTCTACTAATTCAGCAAGGCTCTTCTTTCGATGCTCTGCTTGCAGGATCTGGGTATCAATCTTCTGTAACTCGAGGAGTCGCTCTTGATCGATGGCAGTCGCTTTCATCGCACCCGCCACGGGTCGGTAGAAATCTCCGATATTTTCATCTCGGGGCGAGCGTACCCGCCCTGCTCTAAGTCTTCGGCCAGCAGCTGGGCGGCCTGCGCCAACCATGGCCATTCGGTAGCGAAGTGGCCCGCATCAATAAGAACTGGCGCCCCTGCGGCCAACGCCTCGTTGACTCGATGATGCTTCAAATCAGAGGTGAGGTAGGCATCGACATCCAATTGCTGGAGGATTTCGAGTCGATCAGCGCCTGAGCCACCACAGAGCGCCACGCGTTTGATTAATTGCTCCGGATCTCCGGTGGCGCGAACGCCATTGACACCAACAGGAAGGCATCGGGAAATATGTTCGACAAATTTGGCGAGCCGAACAGGTCGAACTACCTCCCCGATACGCCCTAAACCTTCAGGCATCGAGATGAGATTGATAAGACCAAGCGCCTGGCCAAGGGCATCATTGACTCCAGGGTCGGCGATATCTGCATTGGTATGGGCAATAAGGAGGGTTATTCCCGCGTTTTTTAACTTCTCTGCAAGTTCACTTTTCCACGGCGCGATTTCCTTTGGTTCTTCCCCAGGAAGGGGCTCGACCAATTCAAAGAGAAAGAGTGGATGGTGGGCGATGAAAAAATCTGCACCCCAGGCGAGTGCTTCATCGACGGTATCTGGCAGAACATCTACGGCGAAATAAATTTTCTTCGCTGCCTTACTCAAATCACCGAATTCGACCCCGACTCGATCCCACGCTTGAGCGCTCTCGGGAGGATAACGGCGATAGAGGATCTCGACTATTTCCTGGGCGCTCGCCGTTCTCACCCCATAAGTCTACTGGCTTGGTGTTGGGAGAGGTTAGACCTCATTTTTTACCTGACTCCTATTCCATGTAACTCACTTGTAAACTCACCTTGTGGGTCTAACTGCGATTCGTAAGACGTTAAAGGTGGG
>VGAL01000032.1 GCA_016870715.1 Actinomycetota bacterium
GCAGCTTGTCATTACGCACTTGATCACAACATTTCACGTCTAAGCGAAGACCACCGCCACGCCAAAATCCTTGCTGAAGCGATACATGGCGCACGTGCGAGCGTCGTGGACCCAGCACATGTAAAGAGCAATATTGTGGGGCTGAACTTACGAGAGACAGAATTAACCGCAGCAGAGTTAGCAGCAGAGGCAAGAAAAGCGGGGGTGCTCGTCAGCGCACTCGGGCCGCGATACGCTCGACTCGTTACCCACTTAGATGTAAGTGAAGCAGAAGTTCGACAGGCAGCCCAGATACTGACTGGGATAGTGGCTGGGATAGTTGCTCGATGAAGGAGAGAAGAGCGTTATGAAAATCCTCTCAATCGATGGTGGTGGTGTCCGGGGGCTTATTCCCGGAATGGTTGTTGTCGAAATCGAAAAACGAATGGGTAAACCAGTAAGTGAGATCTTCGACTTGATTGCTGGGACCTCGGCAGGTGGCCACATCGCATTGGCGCTCACCTGTCCTGGTAAAGATGGCAAACTACGGTGGAAGGCTGAAGATCTCGCCGTTTTCTATCGTGAGGCCTATGGGCGGATCTTTGAAAGCTCTGGGTTACGGCTTTTTGATGCACTCAAAGGGTTAAGTAATGAGCGGTACTCCGCTGATGGCATCGAACAAGTACTCGATGAGATTCTTGGTGATTCCAAAATTAGCGAAGCGCTCTGCGAAGTCCTCATCACCGCCTACGAGGTAGAGAGCGGTATGCCACATTTCTTCGTCCGTAGCGAGGCGCGTGAAAATGAAGCAAAAGATTTCTTGATGCGCTTTGTCGCTCGAGCAACAAGTGCCGCCCCAACGTACTTCGAACCTGCCGCCAAAATCGGAAGCGAGGAGCGGTTGGCATTTATCGATGGTGCAGTCTTTGCCAATAATCCAACAATGTGTGCCTTTGCCCATGCGATGTCTATCGGATATGACGAAGATGATATGACCATCGTCTCTATCGGAACCGGTGCAGTAGCGCGCGAGTTAGCCTATGACGAGATTAAAAATTGGGGATTGGCCAATTGGGCGCGACCCATTTTCGACATTACCTCGCAAGCAGGAAATCACGCGATTGATTGGCAACTCAATCACATCCTTCGAAAAGGTCATTACTTCAGAATCCAGCCGCTAATGAATGGGATGCGCTCTGCCATTGATGATGCTCGCCCGGAGACAATCACCGCACTTGAAGGAGTTGCCCAGGAGGTAATCTCCCGCCACTCACAAGATTTAGATACCCTCTGTTCGAAACTATAGAGAAAGGCCAGTAATGTCTGCAGAATTGTTAAAAGAGTATAAGGATGCGACCGATAATTTCATTGCTGCTGCGAAAGCAGTGCCTGCCGACAAATTACATAAGGCGCCTTCTAATGACGAGTGGTCACCGGCAAACATCATTCATCATCTAGCCGACACTGAGGCGCACTTCTATATCCGGTACTTGAAGATCCTCACCGAAGATGTCCCGCAGACCGATTTCTTCGATGAAAACGTCTACCCGGTAAAACTCAAATATCAAAGACGCGATGTTGATTATTCACTTCGCTTAGTGCAATCCCTCCGGGAATCCTTTTACAACATCATGAGCAACTTCACTCCCGATGAATGGGAGAAGAAGGGGCGTAATAGCGATGTCGGTGAATATCCGATAATTGCTCTTATCAAGAAGTCACGAACCCACATCAAAGATCACCTCAATCAATTAAATGAGGCGGTTGCTAACTCTTAGTTGCCATCCATGATGTGTCGGTTTCCGCGATCGTAGGTGAGGTAATTCCAAGTCCAATCGGCCATCGTGCCAATCTTGTTCCGACCGCCAAGTAGATAGATCAAATGGAGCCAGAGCCAGGCATACCAAGCGGGAATTCCCGCCATCTTCAACGGGCCTACCTCGACTACCGCTTTATGGCGGCCAATGGTCGCCATCGATCCCTTATCCCGATATTTAAATGGTGCAAGCTCTCTGCCGGCGCTTAGCGCTTGAATTTGTTTTGCCACATGGCGCGCTTGTTGCATCGCAACGGGTGCAACCATCGGATAGAGATTGCCCTTGGCATCTACTGCACCTGCGTTATCGCCAATTGCCCAGATGTGCGGATGTCCTTTTACTTGCAACGTCTCGAGGCAATCAATCCGCTTTTGCGAAATTGGAAGGTTCAATTGTTCAATAGCCGGCTCACCTTGAACTCCCGCTGCCCAAATGGTGATCTCCGAGCCAACTACTTCACCATTTGTGAAAGTGATTTTTCGAGGCGCAACCGATTGCACTGCTGTATTTAGAATGACATCAACGCCCAATCGTTTGAGATCTCGTGCAGTGCGATCAGAGAGTGATTGGCTAAATGAGGGTAACAAACGTGGCCCAGCTTCAATGATTCGAATATCCATCTGTGCTGATGCAGCGGGTTGATCACCTTTGAGAGGTCCGCGGATCAATTCGGCGATTGCACCGGCCATTTCAACGCCAGTTGGTCCACCACCAACTACTGAGATTCCAAGTCGCGTCTGGTCATTGAAACGACAGAGATCTTCAAAGCGGCGCATGATCTCACCTCGGATAAGTAGCGCCTCTTGGATGCTCTTCATTCCTAACGCATGTTCTTTCACGCCTTCGATTCCAAAGTCTGCAGTTGCCGAACCCATAGCAACTATGAGGTGATCAAAAGGAAACTCTTCACCGCTATCCAGCATCACTGACTTTTGAGCATGATTGATTGCAATCGGTGAACCCATTCGGAATTGAACAGACATTCCTCGGAGTGAGGCTCGAATCGGATGCGCAATATGGTCAGCAGCAAGGCCTGCAGTGGAGACTTGATAGAGCAGAGGTAAGAAGGTCTGATAATTATGGCGATCAATTAGCGTCACATTGGTGCTCTTTGCCAACGCACGAGCAGCAGTTAAGCCACCGAAACCGGCTCCGAGAATGACTACCGAAGGTCGCTGCGCCATGGTTTTACTAACTCCTAATGCGAGTGGGAACGCGTAAGTCTAGAGTCTCCGCTATGAGTTTGCATCGGAAAGTACTAATCACAGGCGCAACTGGCTATGTAGGCGGACGGTTGGTCGAATCGCTACTCAATAGTGAGTTCTCGGTACGAGTCTTCATTCGCGATGAGGCCAAAATCAAGGATCAACCCTGGGGAAAGAGCGTCGAAGTCGCCGTTGGAAATGCAAATGATTATCTGAGTCTCCGTGATGCACTGACGGGAGTGCATACTGCCTTTTACCTCCTCCATTCGCTCAACATGGGGAAGAAATTCGATGAGATTGAGCAAGAGATGGCAGCAAATTTTGCACGTGCCGCTAAAGATGCAGATATCCAGCAGATTGTGTATCTCGGCGGTATCGCTAACGATAAAAAAGCGAGCCAACATCTTGCATCGAGGGCGCAGGTTGGTAATGAACTCGCAGCAACAGGTGTACCAACTATGGAGTTACGTGCCGGAATCATTATCGGTGCTGGTTCTGCATCTTTTGAGATGGTCCGTCATCTCACCCATCGATTACCCATCATGACGACGCCAAAATGGGTCTCAAACCTCACTCATCCGATTGGCGTGCGTGATGTTCTCTGGTACTTAGTTAATGCAGCACAATTGAAGAGCCCAGTCTCTGGTGTATTTGATATCGGTGGACCAGATGTACTCAAATACTCCGAGATGATGCAGATCTTTGCGGAAGTCTCTGGTTTGCGCCGCCGAATCATTGTGAAAATTCCAGTACTCACTCCGCGTTTAGCAAGTCTTTGGATTGGTTTAGTAACCCCACTTCCTTCAGCGCTAGCCCGCCCATTGGTGCACTCGCTCATCAGTGAGGTTGTTGCCGATCCTGAAAAGAGCATCAGTGCGGTTATTCCACCGCCACCAGAGGGATTGATGGGAGTTAGAGAGGCGATGACCCTCGCCCTCGCTCGCGTAAATGAGAATAAAGTGAAAACACGGTGGTCAGATGCAACCTTGCCAGCGCATCCATGGCAGAAAGCACAATCAGATCCCGCATGGGCCGGTGAGATCACATACAAAGATTCACGAAGTGCGAAGGCCGAAGCCTCTATTACAAGTGCATGGGAGACGATCGAAGAGATTGGTGGCGATACCGGATGGTATGGCTCAGATTTCCTCTGGTTCCTTCGTGGGCTGCTTGATCGATTGATTGGTGGAGTGGGATTACGCCGCGGTAGACGAGACCCAAAACATCTTCGCGTGGGAGATAGCCTTGATTTCTGGCGCGTTGAATCGTTGGAACGTGAGGATCATTTGCGCCTCTATGCCGAGATGATTTTGCCAGGGAAGGCATGGCTGGAATTTCGATTACGAAAAATTCCGGCAACGCCAGGAAGTAATGAGAAAGATCAGATAGAGATCATTCAAGAGGCAATTTTCCAACCACGAGGATTGGGTGGCACTCTTTATTGGTTCGCTATCAAACCGCTTCACGCATTTGTCTTCCCGACCATGCTTCGAAATATCGTCAGAAGCGCGAAGCGGAAGGATTACTTCGGGGCCGCCCGTTAAATGACAACCATGTAATTTCCCACTACAATTTCGGCTATGGGAGAGCCAGCGCAGCCAAGGATCCACGGCATTGAAAGCGCCGTGGGAGCTCATGCACTAACCCCCCAGCAACTCTCCATCTTGGAGTTTGAGCGCCAATGGTGGCGCTATCCCGGATCTAAGGAGGGGGCGATTCGAGAGCTATTCTCGATGAGTTCCCCACGGTATTACCAGGAACTTAATCTGCTCCTCGACCGTCCCGAGGCTGAGCTCGCCTATCCGGCGCTGGTCCGGCGGCTACGTCGCCTCCGCGATGCGCGCACCGGAGCGCTCTAGTAACTCGACCCAGTCCGACTACTCCCGTTCTCTCTTCCGTTTGATTGAGCACGGGCTCCTGTCGTAGATTATGCGTTAGCACTCTCGGGTTGAGAGTGATAACCCAGCTGATCTCCAGATTCAGCACCCACGTAAATATCTAGAAGGAGACTTACCGTGGCAAAGATGATTGCTTTTAATGAAGAGGCACGACGAGGCCTCGAGCGTGGCATGAATGCGCTCGCCGATGCGGTCAAGGTAACCCTTGGACCTCGCGGACGTAACGTAGTACTCGAGAAGAAGTGGGGCGCCCCCACAATCACCAATGATGGTGTGTCTATCGCAAAAGAGATCGAACTCGATGATCCTTACGAGAAGATCGGCGCTGAGCTTGTAAAGGAAGTTGCAAAGAAGACTGATGACGTTGCCGGAGATGGCACAACTACCGCAACTGTCCTAGCGCAAGCCCTTGTCCGCGAAGGACTTCGTAACGTTGCAGCAGGTTCAAACCCAATGGCCCTTAAGCGAGGAATCGAAAAGGCAGTTGCCGCAGTTGCCGAAGAACTTGGCAAGATGGCAAAAGATGTCGAAACCAAAGAGCAGATTGCTGCCACTGCATCAATCTCTGCTGCCGATACAACTATCGGCGAGAAGATTGCCGAAGCGATGGATAAGGTCGGCAAAGAAGGAGTCATCACAGTCGAAGAGAGCAATACTTTTGGTCTTGAGCTCGAGCTCACCGAAGGTATGCGCTTTGATAAGGGATATATCTCTCCTTACATGGTTACCGATACCGATCGCATGGAAGCAGTACTTGAAGATCCATACATTTTGATTGCCAACTCCAAGATTGCAAACATCAAAGATTTATTGCCGATTCTTGAGAAGGTCATGCAATCGGGTAAGCCACTTGCAATCATCGCGGAAGATATTGAGGGCGAAGCCCTTGCAACTCTCGTAGTCAATAAGATCCGTGGCACCTTCCGCTCAGCGGCAGTGAAGGCTCCGGGCTTTGGCGATCGTCGAAAGGCGATGCTTCAAGACATCGCGATTCTTACCGGTGCTCAAGTAATCTCCGAAGAGGTTGGCCTAAAGCTCGATGCAACTACTATCGATCTTCTTGGCCGTGCACGTAAGGTCGTCATCACCAAGGATGAGACCACAATTGTTGAAGGTGCTGGCGATAGCGAGCAGATCAAGGGGCGGGTTAATCAGATTCGCGCTGAGATCGAGAAGAGCGATTCTGATTATGATCGCGAGAAGCTCCAAGAGCGTCTAGCAAAACTTGCCGGTGGCGTTGCTGTTATCAAAGCGGGCGCTGCTACCGAGGTAGAGCTCAAAGAGCGTAAGCATCGAATCGAAGATGCTGTCCGTAACGCGAAGGCTGCTGTCGAAGAGGGCATCGTTGCTGGCGGTGGCGTTGCACTTCTCCAAGCAGCAAAACTTGCATTCGCTAAGTTAAAACTTGAAGGCGATGAGGCAACGGGCGCAAAGATTGTTGAACTTGCTGTTGAAGCGCCACTCAAGCAAATCGCAATCAACGCTGGCCTTGAAGGCGGAGTTGTCGTCGAGAAAGTTCGCCATCTCGAGGCAGGCTTTGGCCTCAATGCTGCTAGCGGAGAGTATGTAGACATGATCAAGGCAGGAATCATCGATCCTGCGAAGGTCACCCGCTCTGCCCTCCAGAATGCCGCATCAATTGCCGCACTCTTCCTCACCACTGAAGCCGTTATCGCCGAGAAGCCAGAGCCAAAGAGCGCAGCTCCTGCAGCTCCTGGCGGCGGAGATATGGATTTCTAAGATGACCAGTACAAGTAAAGGGCTTTGCGAGATAGATATTGCTCGCGAAGCCGCTTTACTTGAAGTAGAGAGTTCGGTCGGAAATTTACGTTTCGATGGTGAAAAAGTTGGCGCTTATTTAGGCGTCGATAACGAATCGCACGAATATGAGACTCATTACTTTGCAACCTCCTTGACCGGTTACTCCGATTGGCGCTGGGCAGTAACAATTGCTCGCATCGATAGTGAGAGTGAACCCACGATCTGCGATGTGGTCTTACTCCCTGGTCCAGATGCTCTCCTTCCGCCAAAGTGGATTCCATACACCGAACGAGTTCGTCCAGAAGATCTCACTCCGGGAACTCTTGTTCCCACTAACGCTGATGATGAGCGAGTAGTTCCTGGTTATGCAGCGTTACCAAGTGACGAAGAGTTAGACCCCACCCAATTATGGGAACTTGGTTTGGGGCGCGTTCGAGTTCTCTCACCCATCGGGCGCGACTTGGCTAGCGATCGATGGATCAATGGGGAGTATGGCCCTGACTCAGAGTTTGCTAAGAGCGCTCCGAAGGCATGCGCATCATGTGCATTCTTCTTGCCTATCGCTGGCTCACTTCGAAGCGCCTTTGGCGTCTGTGCAAATGGCACATCTCCGGCAGATGGCCATGTAGTTGCGGTCAACTACGGTTGTGGCGCCCACTCCGAGGCCCTCGTTCTCGGCTAAATCTCGCCAGCGCGAGCCCTGGGTGAAACGCGATAAAATAGCGCTCTGCTCGGCGATCGAAAAATCTTGGGTGAAGGAGAGGGCGCTATGCCTACTGGACGCGTGAAGTGGTTCAGCCTGGAGAAGGGCTTTGGTTTCATCTCCTCAGATGAGGGCGATGATGTCTTCCTCCCCGCAGCCTCATTGCCATCTGGAGTTACTACCGTTAAACCTGGTACCAAACTTGAATTTGGCGTTGCCGACGGCCGTCGCGGTCCTCAGGCGCTCTCGGTAACAATCGTCGAAGCACCACCGTCGTTAGCAGCAGGTGCGCGCATCAACCCTGATGATCTTGCAGCCATTATCGAAGATGCCATCAAGATTCTCGATCGGGTGGGTAATGGTTTGCGCCATGGTCGCCACCCATCACCCAATGATGCCGAGCGTCTAGGAAAAGTTTTACGGGGAATTGCTGACCAAATCGAAGGTTAGGCGCTAGCGCCGAATTTTTTTACGCATGATTCGCAAGCCATACAAACCGAGGAGAATCGCAATCAGTGAACTGATGGCAAGATCGTATCTGTTTGTGATGAGCGAACCTACCGCTGTAACGGCCCAGCAAATTAAGGCAATATAAATAATCTTTCGATCAGATATTGCCTTAAGGGGTGACATAGCCACAGTCTACGTCATAATCTATGAGCCTTATGGAAATGGCGAGTAGTTATGAGTGAGAGTGGTTCGCTTCGCTCTTTTCGACATCGTAATTTTCGGATCTATTACATCTCTACCACGCTGAGCAATGTTGGTACCTGGGTCCAAAGAATCGCACAAAACTGGCTAGTTCTAGAGTTAACAAATAATGCGGTTTGGCTCGGCGTTGTTGTGGCCCTTCAATCTGCCCCCTCTTTATTCTCGTTCTTCGGCGGCACACTGGCGGACCGGATTTCTAAACCAAAATTACTTGCATTTACTAGCTTTTCGGGTTTCCTTTGGGCAGGCTCACTTGGATCGCTGGTCATTCTGGGATATGTCAGGCTCTGGCACGTGCTGGTAATCGCTTTTGGTCTTGGAGTGACTGCTGCTATGGATGGACCAGTTAGACACTCCTTTGTACCCGAGTTAGTTCCTGAAGAAGATATTCCAAATTCTGTCGCCCTTAACTCTGTTAATTTCAATACTGCGCGATTAATAGGTCCTGCACTTTCGGGATTTATGATTGAGGCATTTGATACTGGTCCGGCATTTCTACTGAATGCCATTTCATTTCTTGCAGTCGTAGTAGCAGTTTTAATGATTGATAACAATGAATTATATAGAAATGCACCTCGTGCTAATGCTCGTTTCTCGGAGTCACTTAGATATATAAAAGCTCGACCAGATTTAATGGCGCTCATGCTCAGTATCTTCTTCTTTGCAACTTTCGGAGTTAACCCCGAACTCTTTAGCGCAATCATGGCTACAAAAGTATTTGGCTTGAATGCGGGGGAGTTTGGTTTATTAGGCAGTGTGATCGCACTTGGCTCACTAACAGCAACTCTGGTAGCAACGAAAAAAGAGCATGCTCCAGGGGTACGTCGAATAATGATATTTGCAGTCTTTACCGGCTTTGCCATCATCTTCTCTGCAGTGATGCCCACCTATCTCTTCTACGCGATGGCGCTGCCTATCTATGGTTTCGGCATGCTCACCACTGCGGTCGCGGCGAATACGACAGTTCAGATGGGTACCGCCCCTGAGATCCGGGGGAGAGTCTTTGGAATCTACCTGGCGATGTGGATGGGCTTTGCTCCAGGGAGCGCTCCACTGCTGGGATGGATCACCGAACACTTTGGCGCCAGGTACGCGATCGGATTCTCTGGCGCGGTCACAGTCCTGGGAGTCTGCCTGATTGCCTGGATCTATCGGGGTCGGTTGGATCCTCCGGAGGAGACTTCGATCGATTCGGTATTGCCCCCTCCTAAGGGGTAGCTCGCCTCAGATTTGCCGTGGGTAATCCCACTTTTTTTCACGCCACCGCTCTGACCTGCGAAAATATTATCCACAGGGCAAAATTCCCAGGGTAAAGAGCGGGTTTGGCTTGGCTATCTGCCCCCCATCTTTGGCATCCTTGAAGCCTCCCCCACCCCACGAACGCGCGCCGACCCCATCAGGATTGGCAAGCGGCGAGAGGAAATGGTCATCTATATGTCGGGCATCTGGAGTAGAACGGCAGCGGGGCGAAGCGTTCGTGCGCTCGTCGGCGTCCTGCTCGCTCTGGCGCTAAGCCTGGCTCTAAATACCTTTGGCGGTGGCAGCGCTCGCGCTGCCGAGGCGCGCGATAGCGCTCCATCGATCAGTGGCGAGAGCTCCCTTGCCGTGGTCAACCCAGAGAGTGGAGCAGAGCAGGTAAGCCAGCCGCTCGCCGAAGCGCGTCTGGTGGTGGCCACTGAGGTATTAACCTCGGGCAAGCTCACCGCGCTCAACCTCTCCTCAGTTGCCCGAAGCGCATATTTAGTGAAGAAGGCTAAGACTCGAAATGGCGCGCGCTCAGTCGGAAAATTACTGGCCAAAGAGAATTATGGTTGGAGTGGGAAGCAATGGCAGTGCCTCGACAAGTTATGGATAAAAGAGAGTCAATGGACTTACACATCACATAACAAACGGACGGGAGCACATGGAATCCCGCAAGCCTATCCGGCAACCAAATATGAATACATGGGAAGTGATTGGCGGAAGAATCCTGTTACGCAAATTATGTGGGGTTTGAAGTACATCGATGTGCGCTACGGAACGCCATGTAAGGCGCTCAACACTTTTTATCGAACAAGAATGTATTAAGAGATCTAACCTTAATTTGGTGTCCTACCGATTGTCACTAATTTCTCTCGCTCGGCAAAGAAATCATTTCCTTTATCATCAACCACGATAAAAGCCGGAAAATCTTCCACCTCAATCTTCCAGACTGCTTCCATTCCAAGTTCTGCGTAATCAAGTACTTCTACTTTCTTGATGCAATCTTGAGCCAGTCTTGCTGCCGGGCCACCGATTGAACCTAGATAGAAACCACCAAAATTTTTACAGGAATTGGTAACAGCGGTAGAACGATTTCCCTTTGCCAACATAATCATGGAACCGCCTGCTTGTTGGAATTGCTCAACGTAGGAATCCATCCGACCTGCAGTGGTCGGACCAAAGGATCCAGAGACATATCCATCAGGAGTCTTTGACGGACCGGCGTAATAGATCGCATAGTCTTTGAAGTAATCCGGTAGCGCCTCCCCTTTATCTAGCCGCTCCTTTATTTTGGCATGCGCGAAGTCGCGTGCAACCACCAACGTTCCCGTGAGAGAAAGACGAGTTTTTACTGGGTATTTAGCAAGCTCTGCTCGGATTTGTGACATGGGCTGATTGAGGTCGATTGCTACGACATCATCATGAAGTTGTGCATTAGAAGTATCAGGAAGGAAGCGAGCCGGATCGCGCTCGAGTTTCTCAAGAAAGATTCCCTCACTGGTGATTTTGGCAAGAGCCTGTCGATCTGCTGAGCAGGAAACAGCAATAGCAATGGGCAGTGAGGCGCCATGGCGGGGCAGTCGAATTACTCGAACATCATGGCAGAAATACTTTCCGCCGAATTGCGCTCCGATTCCGATATTTCGGGTCAATTCCAAGATCTCAGCCTCTAACTCGATATCACGGAAACCATGAGCAGTTGCGGTATCCCCTTGAAGTGGAAGCGAATCTAAATAGCGAGTACTCGCAAGCTTTGCAGTTTTGAGAGTGTGTTCGGCGCTGGTACCACCAATAACCACGGCCAAGTGGTACGGCGGACATGCTGATGTGCCCAGGGAGACCAACTTCTCTTCTAGCCATTTAAGGAGCGATTTCGGATTGAGGATCGCACGCGTTTCTTGATAGAGGAAACTTTTATTAGCGCTCCCGCCACCTTTTGCGATGTAGAGCAATTGATATTGATCATGGTGCTTGGTGTCTACAGCAATTTCAATTTGTGCTGGCAGATTGGTGCCAGTGTTCTTCTCTTCCCACATCGTAATTGGCGCCATCTGGCTGTACCGAAGATTGAGCCTTGTGTAGGCATCGTAAATTCCATGTGCGATTCCGATTTCATCGCGACCTTCGGTGAGAACATGTTGACCGCGCTTTCCCATCACCAACATCGTGCCAGTGTCTTGGCACATGGGTAGGATTCCGCCAGCAGCGATATTGGCATTCTTCAGGAGATCAAGGGCGACAAAGCGATCATTGGGAGATGCCTCAGGATCGTCGATGATATTTCGCAATTGTTGAAGATGTGATGGGCGCAGATAGTGCTGAATATCGTGGACTGCTTCTTCAGTGAGTTTTCTTAGCGCATCTTGCGATACGGTGATAAATGTTCGTCCGGCAACCGCAGTTGTAGTGACCCCCTCGTTTGTGATGAGGCGGTACTCGGTCTCATCCTTTCCAAGCGGTAGTAGGTCCTCGTAGGCAAAATCTGGATTGGTGCTCATAGTGGAAAGAATACGCCCCCTCTAATTAATCGAGCGATTTCTCTTGTTTTTCTAGTCGCTCCTTCGCTGAATCGAGCCATTGATTACATATTTTTGCCAATTTCTCTCCGCGTTCCCAGAGGGCAATCGAATCCTCCAGCGATGCGCCACCGGCTTCTAGTTTCGCGACAATCTTTGTTAATTCATCACGCGCTTGTTCGTATGTGGGTTTCTTCTTCTCGGCCATTGGTTACCCCTTATTACCTTTCTTTCCATGATGGGAGATGACTTCTACAGAAAGCTCGCCTCTAGCCAACGTGACCTCTAACTGATCTGAGAGCAAAACATCTTTCGCATTAATGATGAGTTTCCCGCGCTTTTGCACGACTGCATATCCGCGCTTTAAGGTAGAAAGTGGTGAGAGCGCAGTGACTTGGGCCTTTATCTCTTTGGTTTCACTACGCAACTCTTTGATCAGCGCAATCAGTGCCTTTTTTCCATCGCTTTGAAGGAGCCGCAGTTCGTCGCGGCGCATAGTCACAAGAGTCATCGGGTCCTTGAGCACGGGGCGACTAATGAGCGCGTAGATCTTTGCACTCTCCAAGTCGATGATTGCGCTCATTCGGCTTTCGAGTCGAGCGATCAACTGGGTGATCCGCTCGCTCTC
>VGAL01000033.1 GCA_016870715.1 Actinomycetota bacterium
AAATCAATCCGAGAAGTGTGTCATTAAGCCCAATTCGATCAATCATCACATACAGGGGCATAGCCATTGCAGTGATGGGAATCAACATCGTCACGAGCGTGGTAAATAGTAAGAACCGTCGGAATGGCACGTCCAGTACTGCTAAAACAAACCCTGCGGTGACACAACAGACCACAGAAATTGTGAGCGCTGAGCCAACAAATATCGAAGTATTTTTCAGCCAGGTGAAGAAGACCCCATTATCGTAATAAATCAGTGGGGAGAAAATCATTCGTGCTACATCTCGCAATATCCATAGCAGTGGGATTGAAGCCCAGAAAGTGGCGAAAAATAGCGCGATTTTGATCAGGCGACTATTTCGCCGCTGGGCTCCTATTTCCATGAGCTCTTGCTCTTTTTCATAAAATCAGTATTAAGAACGAATAAAAGGGCGAGAATTACATTGGGAATCAACATTATGAGCGATAGCGCTACGCCACCAGCAAAATCTGCATTCTTAAAGGCATATGTGAAGGCAATTTGGCTTGGTGACCAATCCGTTGTCATATTGGTATATATCAAGAGGTTTGGTTCGTTGAAAATTTGCAAAGTTCCTACTATTAGAAGGATGACCATATAGGCCACGTATCGACTGATCATGGGAAGTTTTAGTCGCCATGCTAATTGGAATCGATTGCACCCATCAACTACTCCCGCCTCCAGCACTTCATGCGAGATTGACCGTAAAGAGCCATATTGAATGACAATCCAACTTCCGATCCCTGTTGAGAACGAAATTGCGCCGATAAACCATCGGATATTCGATTTATCCCATACCACGTCATAACCCACAACAGCTGACCAAAATAGAACAGCCACTGCAACTGGAATCAAACCAGGAATGAGAAATAGCAACCTTGTTGTTCTGTTGTATTTGAAATCTATCGAGTCGAGAAGCAATGAAACCGCCAGGACAGTGATAATCATTAAAGGCACAAAGATGGCTAGTAAGAAGAGCACATTGATGATTGCAGGCACTACTCGAAAATCTTCGAGGATTCTTAGAAAGGTTTCATATCCCCCATCCATGTTTATCCAAGAGGGATTACGAACTTCAAGAATTCCATAAAACACGGGCACGATCCCACAGAAGAACATAAAAACTACATAGGGAAGAATCATTAGCGAAGGAATGACTCTACCTCTTTGCCAACGAATCACTTTCAAATCCTAGTGGATTTGCGAATTCTCGATTAGAGTATCGATGTAAACGTTAGGACTCCATGGATCGTCGAACTTTTCTCGGTACGGTTAGCGGCGCCACCATTGGGCTCGCAATTCCCTCATCGCTTACTGCTCCCGCACATGCGAGGAGCGTTCGGATAATCCGCGAACTTCCTTCATGGGGAGAGAAGCGAACTGCATGGACAGTTGATGATGGCACAAGTCCAGAAGCAGTCAGAAGATATATCAGGCTGGTTGCCGAGAACGACTTACGCCTGACTTTTTTTGTTTATTCTGCAATGGGCTCGTGGTTGGCAAATAAACGAGAGTTGCAACCTTTGGTAGATAGCGGGCAGATTCAACTTGCCAATCACACTGCCCATCATCCTGCATTAGCTGGATTGTCAACTAAAGAAATTCAAAAGGAATTAACAGGAGCTCACATTTTTATCGAAAAACATTTTGGTGTTGATGCACGTCCGTTCTATCGGCCTCCTTATGGAAGTATCAATAAAAAAGTAGTCAATGCCGCCGCAGAAATTGGTTACACCATGCCAATGCTTTGGTCGGGTTCGCTTGGTGATGCGAGCAATATTCGCTCTGGTCGCCTTCTGGCACTAGCAAAATCAAGTTTTTATGATGGATCTATTGTCCTGGCTCATGCCAACAATCTCACGGCGCCTAGCATCTTTCCCAGGCTGCTGAAAGTAATTAACGGCAAGGAATTGCAACTTGTGACGCTCGCTGAGGCCTTTGACCAGGTTTAATATCTTTCAACGGGCAAAAAAGGAATTACTTATTTACTCTATACCTATGAGAAAAGTGTTGGCATTGCTAGTCATCGCCTTTCTTTCACTATCGAGCTCTCCTGCACACTCCCATCAGCCTGTTCAATTGAAAAGTAGTGATAGGACCCCTGCTGCTGGTCCACTCCTTGTCGATGGCACCGTTTCTTATGCCGTTAATATGGCATTTACCAAGTCCAAGCAGGTAAGAGCCTTTCGCGCAGGCTTCTCAACTGATGATCCGATTGCACTGCAATTGCTTATCTATGACGAGAAACCTGAGAAGAACTTAGCCAAGAGACAGTTGCCGATTGTGAAGGTAATCAGCCCAAGTGGAGAGTCCTTTACCTTACCAATTACTGAGCGCACGCCATTCTATGAACCATGGGGTAAGCGAAATTACTTATACCTCGGTCGAACCACTCGAGTAGCAGAGGCTGGAATCTACTCATTTGAAATCACCTCTCGAGCTCCTGGGAGATTCATCGTTGCCGTGGGAGAGCGTGAAGTTCCCGGCGAGGTAGTGCGCGACTAGATTTCACCCATATCGAGACCGGCCAGAACCTCTTTAGCCCGCTCTCGCAATTCTGGTAAATCGCTCAAACGTTTCAACCCATTGATTTGTTGAAACATTCGATGATTCTTAGCGAAGAGCTCTTTATTGCGATCAAGAAAGTCCCAATACAAAGTTGTAAATGGACAGGCATCATCTCCCACTCTTAGCTTTGGGTTATAGCTACACCCTCGGCAATACTCAGACATTCGTGAAATGTAGGCACCACCAGCCGCATAAGGCTTACTCATCATCTGGCCACCATCTGCATGAACACCCATACCAATAACATTCGGCACCATCACCCACTCCGAGGCATCAACAAATCGCTCTCGCATCCACTCCAAGAATTGCTGCGGATTGGTTCCGGTGATCAACGCAAGATTACTTAGTACCATTAACCGTGGAATGTGATGAACCCACGCACGCTTCTCTACATCACTCACAATAGAACGAACACAGTTCATCTCAGTTTTTTGACTTGAATTAAATAGCGGCAAGAGCGGCCGACTTGCCTTGAGGTGATTCTCATTCCGATACTCGGACCCTAAATGCCAATACATGCCATTGATATATTCACGCCATCCAATGATTTGGCGGATAAATCCCTCGGCTGATTCAATCGGAATTTTCCCCATATCAAAAGCTTTTACAGCGGCATCGACAACCTCTTGCGGATGTAGCAGACCATTATTGATGTAAGGGCTAATCACCGAATGGTGAAGGGACCAACTGTCCAGGACCATCGCATCTTCGTAAGGACCAAAGTGAGCAAAATGGCGCGAAATAAAGTGCTTTAACTGATGTAAAGCCGCTGCACGTGTAGTTGCCCACGTAGGGCTTGCCTCGAACGCTAACTCCTGCGCAACTTCCAGATCAATCTCATCACGCGAAAAACCTTTATATTCGGGCCACTTGTAATTTTTTGGCGGTGGCAGGCGATTCTCTTTATCAAAATTCCATGCGCCACCTGTTGGTTTCCCATTATCCATCAATATGTTCAATCGACGTCGCTGCTCTCGATAGAAATTCTCCATCAGATAATTCTTTTGACTACTAGCCCACTCCTCAAATACTTCTCGAGGTGTGAGGAAAAAATCATTTTCGATAAATTCACAACCCAAAGCTTCAAGAGTCGCTTGTAATCGAAAAGAAGATTGTCGTGAGGCATGTAGAGAACTTTTTGGATGACGCTTTCGCGCCTGGAGAATGCCCTTTTCTGTAGTTGGCGCTTTAACATATTCAACTGTGAAACCTTCGTCTCGTAAATCTTCTGCAAAGTGACGAGCGCTTGAAATCAGGAAGAAGAGTCGTTCGGGATGCCAATTGCGCCCAGTGCGCATCCGTTCACTCTCTACAAAAAGAATGACATCGCTACTCTTTTTAGCATCTCGAATAATTCCGTAATCGCGATGAAGGTGATCAAAAGGTATATATAAGGTGCGAGAGTGGCTCATCTACCCACCCTGCTGCTTACTCCATTTGTGTAGCTCCTCGATAGCTCGCTCTCGACCTAATGGTCCGTGCTCCATTCGAAGTTCAAGTAAATGGTCGTAGGCCTTACCGACTATAGGTCCTGGCTTTATGCCGAGAATCTCGATGATCTCATTTCCATTTAGGTCAGGACGAATAGCTGCGAGCTCCTCTTCTTGCGCTAGCTGATCAATCCGGGCCTCTAATTCATCATAGGTGGCAGCGAGCGCCTGAGCTTTACGTACGTTTCGGGTAGTGCAATCGGCTCTAGTGAGAACATGCAAATGGAGCAATAAATCTCCAGCATCTCGCACATATCGACGAACCGCGCTATCGGTCCACTCTCCACTGCCATATCCATGGAATCGGAGATGAAGGGCGACCAAAGTTGAAACATTGTCGACCGTTTCCCGATCGAAGCGGAGCTCTTTCAATCGCTTCTTCGTCATTTTTGAACCAACAATCTCGTGATGATGGAAGGAGACTCCACCACCTTCGGTTAGCGCTCGTGTCTTAGGTTTACCAATGTCATGCAGGAGCGCGGCTAAACGAATAGTGAGATTTGGCCCGCCCAAACGCTCTTCGATCTCCATAGCCTGCTCAAGAACGATAAGCGAATGTTCGTAGACATCCTTATGGCGATGATGTTCATCAATCTCTAATTGCAACATGGGCAACTCTGGAAGAAAGTATTCACATAGTCCGGTATCGACCATCAACATTAAACCGCGCCGTGGATTTGAGGACATCAAAGTCTTTACAAATTCCTCGCGAATCCGCTCAGCTGAAATTATTGTCAATCTCTCCTTCATTCTGGTAATCGCCGAAATAACTTCCTCTTCAACATCAAACCCGAGTTGTGCCGCAAAACGTGCGGCGCGCATCATTCGAAGTGGATCCTCAGAGAACAATTCAGTTGCTGTGATTGGGGTACGAATCTTCTTTGCAACTAAATCTTTTAATCCGCCAAAAGGATCAACGAAAGTATTTTCGCTCTCGCCGATTTCAAGAGCCATAGCATTTACTGTGAAATCTCGTCGGCGAAGATCACCTTCTAAACTATCGCCGTACTCCACTGAGGGTTTGCGACTATCTCGTGAATACGATTCTTTTCTAAAAGTCGTTATCTCCGCAGTGACGTCACCCTTTTTGCCAGCAACGGTCCCGTATGCGATACCGGTATCCCATGTTGCATCGGTCCATCGCTTAACAATCTTCATCGACTCTTCCGGTCGAGCATCGGTAGTGAAGTCGAGATCATTACCGCCACGACCAAGGAGAGCATCGCGAACTGGCCCGCCCACTAAGGCCAGGCGAAAGCCTGCAGCGCGAAATTCCCGCGCCAAATCGACCGCTGCCTTGGGTAATGTGACCAAGTTAGCGGCGGCTTTTGCCTGTTCTGGCGTAATCGCGCTCATCAGCGCTAAGGGTACGCGGGTAGGGTAGGGGTATGTCCCGGACCTCGGGTGAGGGCGGGCTCGAGCCGGTTTTTATTGCACCTGCTCCATCGCCATCCTCGCCTTCTACACATTCACCTGTGCGTGCAAAACCCTCGCGCCCACGCCCAAAAAAGCATTCCAAAAAACCTCATGCCAAAAGTGCGGGCGGAAAGAAACCCATAAAAAAGAATCCCGGCAAGCGCGTCGAGGAGGTTAGCGCTGGTGGCTTAGTCGTGGACAAAAGCGGAGAGTTGGGGTTACTCATCGGGCGCATCGATAAACGTGGTCGAATGCTCTGGTCGCTACCTAAAGGACATATCGAATCTGGGGAGAGCCCCGAAGAAGCGGCGCTACGTGAAGTGCGCGAAGAAACTGGGATCAAAAGTTCAATTACACGCTCTCTTGGAGTAATTGATTTCTGGTTTATGGCAGAGGGAAAGAGAATTCACAAAACTGTGCACCATTTTCTCTTCGCTGAAAAATCAGGAAAGCTTGAAGCTCAGGTCAGTGAAGTTGATGATGTCAAGTGGTTCCCACTTGATGAAATCGCAAAGACTCTTGCATATCCCGATGAGCGAAAACTTATTCAACGCTCCGGAGACTTACGCTCATGAGAGTTCTCAATAAATATGTACTCTCAATTATTGCAATTTTCTTTTTCTTTACAAATACGTTAACACAGAGCGCGCTCGCTGCTCCCGATGCTCTTACTATCATCTCAGATACTTTTCATCGAGAGGTCAACGGCAAGTTCACCGACGATTCATTGGGAGAATCGATATTAAATGGGGGTGAACTCTATGAAAAAGTCGCTAACGCTCCAAAAAAAGGTAGCTGGTTGATTGATCCTCAAGTCATTGAAGAGATTGTTGACATGAGCGATGGCTACACAGTGCTCCCTGAGCAACAAGGAACTTATGCGGAGGTAGCGAAGAGTTTTATCGAATTATTACGAGCGAGAATTGGTGTTAACACCGTTTTTGCGCTGCCCTACGGTTCACCGGATATCAATTCCCGGAAAAAGATCTCCGATATTGAACTTGCCCAGATTCAAAGTGTGAGTTCGCTCCGCTTAAGTCGAGCACTTGATGTACCTGTCTCTGCAGGACTACCCGATCGCCTCCCAATATCTGAGAAGGCTCCCAGTAAAAGGGCGACAACCGCTTTTTTGGTACTTCATAAAACCCTCAACCGAATCGGTGACATAACCTCCGATCCTGAGGTAGCAGAGATTGCTCTCCGTAGCAACGCGCTATTAAATGCTCAATTATCAAGAAAGCAAGTGCAATATCTCTCAATCCTTCTCAATGGCACTGTAGATCGACTCGAAAAAAAGGTTAAGGTTCTGCCTGGAAATTACACCCTCACATCAACAAATGAGAAAATTCCGGTGACGATAGTTAATGAATTCGCTGCTCCTGCTGAGATTGTGCTCATCCTCCATGCGGAGAATGCTCGAATAGTCATAGATACTGCTAAGAGGGTTCGCATCGATGAGAACTCTCGAAAGCAGGTTCTCATTACTGCCAAATCTGTCGCTAATGGAAAAGTCCGTGTAGAAGCCAGGCTCGAAACGGTCAAAGGCGCTCGATATGGTGAGAGTAACTACTTGGAATTTACTATTTCCATGTTTGGCTCTGTAATCAGCTGGGTTATGGCTGCAGCTGCGATACTTTTATTCACTGCTAGTGGGGTACAAATATTTCGACGCGCTAGACGAAAAGCGGTGAGTCAATGAGTCAAGACGAACCTGATTTCATCAAATCGTCTGCGGTGATGGCGGCTGGAACAATTGTCTCGCGCTTCACTGGGCTTATTCGAGGTTTACTTACAGTCGCTGCACTCGGAACCGCACTTTTTGCTGACACATTCAATGTCGCGAATACCATCCCAACCATCCTCTATATCTTGTTAGCGGGAGGAGCGCTTAATGCGGTATTTGTACCGCAATTGGTCCGCTCAATGCGCGAGGATGGCGATGGTGGTTCTGCTTTTGCCTCTCGACTTCTGACATCAGTAACAGTCTTACTCCTATTCATCACGACAATCGGAATTCTGCTCGCCCCATTAATCACATCTATATATGCACCTAAGTTTTCACTCGCTGGATTTGAAGTAGAACGCTCGCTCACAATCACTTTCATCCGATATTGCCTGCCACAGATATTGATGATGGGTATCTTTGTAATTCTCTCCCAAATTGGTAATGCTCGCGGAAAATTTGGACCAATGATGTGGGCTCCGGTGCTCAATAATATGGTGGGAATTGCCACTCTTTCACTCTTTTTACTCATTGCACCAGATATCACTGCAAACACAATCACGCCAGGACAGAGCGCTTTACTTGGGATTGGCACAACTCTAGGTTTTGTCGTGCAGGCGCTAGTTTTGGTGCCTGTAGTCCGAAGATCGGGTCTCAAACTTTCTCTCCGATTCGATTGGCGCAATTCCAATTTAAGTAAGTCCTTTCGACTTGGTGGCTGGACGCTCCTTTTTGTTCTGACCAATCAATTGGGTTACTTGATAATTGTTCAAGTCGCAACGTCAGCGGCAGTCCAAGCCAAGCTAGCCGGTATCACAACTGGAGTTGGCTTTACCCCGTACTCCTACGCCTATTTCATCTTTATCCTGCCGCATTCAATTATCACAGTCTCAGTCATCACCGCGCTTCTCCCAAAAATCTCTCGACTAGCGCATGAAGGGAGAGAAGATGGGGTTCGGAGCAACTTAATCCAATCACTCCGCCACATCGCTGTTGCTACTGCACCAAGCACGATTCTTCTGATTGCCTTTGGTCCAGCTATTGCCAGCGCAATATATATAGGAACTAGCGCCGCTGACTCCAGACAAATCGGCTTGGTCTTAAGTGGATTTGCAATCGGTCTCATTCCCTTTAGCACGATGCCTCTTTTGTTGCGAGGCTTCTACGCATATGAAGATACTAAAACTCCTTTCATCATAAATATTTTTGCAACGGGTTCCATGATGTTATTGGCACTTATTGCTGAAGATGTCATTCCTTTCCAATATGTAACTGTTGCACTGGCAATAATTCTTGGAGTAAGCAACATCGTCGGCACAGTTCTCTCGCTTCGAGCGCTCGAAAAGCGAATTGGTAGATTTCCCAAGAAGGATTTATTCCGTACTCATGGAAAGCTCCTACTTTTATCGAGTATTGCCATTATTCCGAGTTTTGCGATCTTCCTGTTGATTACTGAATTGACAAGCAGCAGTTGGGTTAGCAATGCAATCGCGCTGACACTGGGAGTTCTCATCTTCGCCCTGACATATATATACGGAGGAATGCTGGCGAAAGTGGAGGAAATCACATCGCTCTATCGTCAAATCATGGCTCGACTTCGTCGTCGCTCGGAATAGCGCGAGAGCCCCGAGCGTTCTCGATAGTATGAGCCCTGTGAGCACCGTAAGCACTCTTAGAGAAGTTGTGATTGTCGGTTCAGGGCCAGCTGGGTACACCGCAGGGGTCTATGCCGGACGCGCACAACTTAAGCCCTTGCTCTATGAGGGATCTGTCACCGCCGGTGGTGCGCTTATGAACACGACCGATGTCGAAAATTTCCCGGGCTTTCCTGAAGGCATCATGGGTCCAGATCTTATGGAAAATATGCGAAAGCAAGCGGCCCGTTTTGATGTTGAGATTGTTACCGATGACATTGTTGAGATGAAACTCAATGGCGAAATAAAGATTCTCAAGGATGGCAGCGGCAATGAGATTCACACAAAAGCAGTGATTCTTGCGACTGGTTCGGCTTATCGTGAAATCGGACTCGAAAATGAGAAGCGTCTTTCAGGTCGAGGTGTTTCTTGGTGCGCTACATGCGATGGCTTCTTCTTCCGTAACCAAACAATCGCAGTCGTTGGTGGGGGAGATAGCGCCATGGAAGAGGCAAATTTTCTCACTCGTTTTGCTGACAAAGTTATTCTGGTTCACCGTCGAGATACTTTACGTGCATCAAAAATCATGGCAGATCGAGCGAAGGCAAATTCCAAAATTGAATTCCTCTGGAATAGCGAAGTAATTGATGTGCTTGGCGAAGATAAAGTCACTGGATTAAGAATTCGAAATACCGTCGATGGGAATGAGAGCACTCTCGAGGTGACTGGATTATTTGTCGCTATTGGCCATGATCCTCGTAGTGAGTTAATCAAGGGCCAAGTCACGCTTAATGATGAGGGATATGCGATTGTTGGCGGTGCAGGTCGGGCGGGAACGGCAACAAACATAGGTGGGGTCTTTGCTTGCGGCGACCTTGTCGACCATACCTACCGTCAAGCAATCACCGCTGCCGGCTCAGGCTGCGCTGCAGCCTTAGATGCTGAACGATTTCTGTCAGGGCACTAGAGTTTTCACTATATGAATAGAGAGAGTGGGTTAGCCATGGGAGCAACAAAGGCAGTGACAACAGCAACTTTTGATGCCGAAGTATTACAGAGCAGTACGCCAGTACTAGTAGATTTCTGGGCAGAGTGGTGTGGTCCATGTCGGGCGGTGGCTCCAATACTCGAAGAGATTGCTACCGAGCACTCTGCGAAGATCAAAATCGTGAAACTCAATACTGACGAAGAGAGTACGATTGCTATCAAATATGGAATCACTTCCATCCCTACTATGAATCTCTTCGTTAATGGTCAGGTTGTAAAAACGATTATCGGCGCACGCCCCAAGCCAGCAATCATGAAGGAACTTGAGGGTTTTATCTAAGCCGTGGTCGATGAGGCGCTTGCAAAGCCGGGTGATAGCAGTCAGGTTGTCACCGAGGTCATCGCATCGCTTGCTCGCTTAGGTTTACTTCGTAACTCTCCGACCACTTTTGATGGAGATGTGGTGGCAGCTCTTGCCCATTTCCAGCAAAGCCGCGGTTTATCCGCAACCGGCATTTTGACCAAAGGTACCTACCTTGCTCTTGAAGAGGCGCGCTGGCGCTTAGGTGATCGGAATCTCTCCGTTACCCCAGGTGCATTAATGCGTGGGGATGATGTCACCACTTTGCAACAACGATTGACTGAAATGGGTTTTGATTGTGGGCGCATCGATGGCATTTACGGCCCGCTCACTGAATCGGCAATTCGAGAATTTCAGAAGCAGGTCGGCTTATCAGCAGACGGCATTGCTGGGGTAGGAACATATAAAGCACTGATTCGACTAACTGGTACCGTCAAAGGTGGAGCACCATCTCACTTGCGCGATGAATATCTAGTGCGTAGACGCGGTCCAGCGCTCAACGGAAAAGTTGTCGTACTTGACCCTAGTTTCGGTGGTAGCGCAAAAGGATGCGAAGCGTTTGGATTAAATGAGGCTCAGATTGTTCTAGATGTTGCACAGCGTCTAGAAGGGCGCCTCAATGCGCTAGGAGTCCGAACATTCCTCACCCGCGGAAAAGAGACGAACCCTTCTGAGGTAGAGCGAATTGAGTTTGCAAATCGAAGTGGCACAGATCTTCTCATTTCGCTCCATCTAGAGCATCACCACAATCCAATTGCTTCTGGTGTGGCAACTTACTACTACGGAAGCGAAGCACACGAAGTACATTCAGTCGTAGGTGAGAAACTGGCGACTTTGATACAACGTGAAATATCCGCACGAACCGATCTAGTGAATTGTCGAACTCATGCACGAACATGGGAATTGCTCCGCCTGACTAAAGCTCCCGCAGTCCGAGTTGATCTGGGCTATCTCACCAATGAATCGGATGCGACCAAACTGGCTCGGGCGACATTTCGAGATACGCTCGCTGAAGCGCTTGTAGTTGCTATTCAACGACTGTATTTAGCAGTTGAGGAAGATGCCGCTACAGGCACGCTATCGATTGCAGATCTTCGAAAAGCTGGCTTACGGAAATAATCCAACAAAAGGTGGACTCTCCTCTGGTGCTGGCAGGGTAAAGTTCGCCTATGTCCAAATTGGTACCCCATGAGGAGAGCCTCACAGCGCGCTATGCCAGTCGCGCCGCGCGAATGGTGCCTAGTGAAATCCGCTCGCTCTTCGCCGTCGCTTCCCGCCCTGAAATAGTCTCGCTTGCGGGTGGAATGCCAAATCTCTCTGCGCTTCCCATGGAGATGATGGCTGATGTAGTCAAGAAGTTGATTCTCGAGAATGGGCAAGAAGCGCTGCAGTATGGGAGCGGTCAAGGCCATCCCCGACTACGCGAGCAGATCTGCGAGATGATGGCACTTGAAGGTATCCGTGCCAAGAGCGATGACGTTGTAATCACTACCGGATCTCAAGCTGCGCTCGATTTGATTACCCGTATTTTTATCGATCCAGGCAATGTAATTCTTGTTGAAGCGCCATCATATGTAGGAGCGCTCGGTGTCTTTGCGCAGTATCAATCGCAAGTTATTCATGTCGC
>VGAL01000034.1 GCA_016870715.1 Actinomycetota bacterium
TATGGATTGGTTGAAGGCGAACTTTTCTATGCATATGACATGGAGGCACAAGGCCACCAACTTCAAGCACATGTGTGGTCGACGATGGAACGCGTCGTAGTGTGAGTGCGCCAGAACCCCTTGCTTATATCATCCGCAATGAGATGGTTGAGTCGGCACATTACGGACATTTATTAATCTCTGATAAGTCTGGGAAAAACATTTTCCAGCGAGGCGATATCCATGCCTCAATTTTTCCGCGCTCTTCAATCAAACCAATTCAGGCACGGGCTATGGTCAAACTCGGATTGGATATCGATGCAAGACTTCTCGCACTTGTGATTGCAAGTCATTCAGGTTCAATTGAACATATCGCAGGGGTTCGAGAGATCCTGCACCTCTCTGGTTTGTCAGAATTGGCGCTGCAGTGTACTTCTGACTTACCTTTGGGTGAGATTGAACGAAAGCTCTGGGGTGAAAAACCTCCATCACAAATTTCAATGAACTGCAGCGGTAAACATGCAGGGATGTTGGCCACTTGTGTAATAAACGGTTGGGACACTTCGAACTATCTTGATATGAACCACCCACTACAAATTGCGATAAAAAGTGAGATTGAAAGTGCTGCTGGAGAAAAGAGTGCAAATGAGACCTTCGACGGTTGCGGTGCACCCTTATTTGCAATTTCAGTAGCGGGTTTATCTCGTGCAATTCGTTCGGTTGTAGAGAGTGATGATTTTGCATCCAATGCGATTATCTCTGCTATGACTAGCCACCCGGAGATGGTTGCCGGAAGAGGAAGGCTCTCTGCGCTATGGATGCGCGCATATCCAGGTTTGATTATGAAAGAAGGTGCGGAAGGTGTTCACATTGCAGGAATGCGTGAACATGGCGTTATTGTCTTTAAGGTGATGGATGGCTCGATGCGCGCTCACGATGTGATCATCCGCGGTGCGCTGGAGCGAATTGGCATTACCAGCGAAAACCAGGCTTTAGTGGGAGCCACCATCTTCGGTGGACCAGCGCCCAAGGTCGCAATTCGCGCTGCTTTTTAAGTTCAGTAGACTAGGGAACGTGTCACTAACAAATCCATTAGGTTCAATGGCTGACTTGGTACTCATCGTTGTCGGCATTGCACAGCTCGCGGCGCTGCTTTTTGCCCTCACTCATGCCGTTCGCATGAGAACAGATGCATTCGCTGCTGCAGGGAAGCAGAGCAAGGTTTTCTGGGTTTCACTTCTTGCTGTTTCACTCGTGCTTCGTCTGACTATTTCCAGCCCGCTCGATCTCTTTGGCATCATTGCAACTATCGCGGCTATCGTCTACATCGTCGATGTCCGCCCTGCCATAAACGATATTCTCCGCGGTCCGCGTTGGTGAGACGAGCAATAAGAGTATGAAAACCACCGGTCGCGTCGCGCAGTTGATGATGCATACCTCACCGCTTGAGCAAACAGGTGTTCACGATGCAGGTGGAATGAATGTTTATGTTGTAGAGACAGCAAAACGTTTGGCTAAATCTGGAATCGCAGTAGATATTTTCACCCGAGCAACTTCAGGAGCTTTACCACCTGTTGTTGAGATTGCGCCTGGGGTCGAGGTGCATCACATAACTGCGGGGCCCTACGAGGGATTGACCAAAGAGGATTTGCCATCACAAATGTGCACAATGGCCTCTGAACTTTTACGTGTAGAGGCAAACCATCCTCGTGGCTATTACGACTTGATTCACTCGCACTACTGGATATCTGGACAGGTAGGACTTTTAGCATCGCAGCGCTGGGATGTCCCGCTCGTACACACGATGCATACGATGGCGAAGGTAAAGAATTTAGCGCTAGCAGATCATGATCAACCTGAACCTGTTGCACGTGCAATTGGTGAAGAGCAGATAGTTGCGGGAGCAAAGGCTTTAATCGCAAACACTGATGCTGAAGCAGCTAATTTGGTGAGTTTGTATAACGCTTGCCCAGATCGGGTGCATGTGGTCTCTCCAGGAGTGGATTTGGAACATTTTGCTCCAGGAGGTGGAAGACGCGAAGCACGGGTTCAACTCGGACTCGATAAAGATAGTTTGATTCTCGCTTTTGTCGGCAGAATACAGCCGCACAAGGGCCCCGATGTTCTCATTAGCGCAGCTGCCGAGATGATTAAGCATGATCCAGTAATCAAAAGTAGATTGCAGATTCTCATTATTGGTGGTGTATCCGGTGGCAATGGAGATGAGTTACATCGACTCCAATCTCTTGCTCGCTTCCTAGGAGTACACGATCGCGTGAAGTTCATACCCCCGATATCCCGAGCAGAGCTGCCACATTGGTATCGGGCAGCAGATTTAATCTGCGTTCCTAGCTATAGCGAATCATTTGGTTTAGTTGCGCTTGAGGCTCAAGCATGTGGCACACCGGTTGTCGCTGCGGCAGTTGGTGGGTTGCGAACCGCAGTGGCTGATGGTTTCTCAGGCTCTCTTGTTGATGGTCACGATGCGCGTTCATGGTCTGCTGTTCTCACACGTTTACTCCAAGAGCCGCAACGCCGAATTGCGCTCTCGATGGGCGCGCTCGAACATGCACGTCGTTTTGGATGGGAAGCAACATCTCGCGGCACTATAGATATTTACGATCGATTGCTTGCAGAACCAAGCGCAGTAGTCCGTTCACTCGCCTAAGTGAGTTTCACGTGACATCAGCGCTCGATACTTTACGCGAATCATTAATAGAATCAAAGATTGATTTTGAGGAATTAGATAGTTCAACCTTACTTCTCATGGTGCCGGGGGAAAAGAAGCTATACACAAATGTAATTTTTAAAGTTAGCGATAAAACATTGAGTATCAATGCTTTCGTGATTCGCAAACCAGATCAAAACATCGAGCGGGTTCATGAATGGTTATTGCGACACAATGCCGCCACTTACCTACTTTCGTATGCAGTCAATGAATTAGGAGATATCTATTTAGTGGGCCGGTTACCCATTGGCCTTGTTAGTAAAGAGGAAGTGGATCGAATATTGGGTGCGATTCATGAATACTGTGACTCCTCTTTTAACATCCTGTTGGAGTTAGGTTTTGCCGATGCGATTCGCCGTGAATGGGCTTGGCGGCTATCGCGTGGAGAATCAGTAGCGAATCTCGAAGCGTTTAAGCATCTCCAGAGTTGATGTTTGTTCTGTAGCAGGGCAATATTGTCAGCATGACTATGAAATTGATACTTCTTCGCCATGGCGAGAGTCAATGGAATGAGAAGAATCTTTTTACTGGCTGGGTTGATGTACCGCTCTCTGCCAAGGGAGAGATAGAGGCTAAGCGGGCCGGTGATTTGTTTAAAGAGCGGGATTTACTCCCAGAAATTCTGCACACCTCGCTTCTTAAGCGTGCAATAAATACAGCAGAGATTGCATTGAATCAATGCGAAAGATATTGGATCCCAGTCCGACGGTCGTGGCGGTTAAACGAGAGACATTACGGAGCGCTTCAAGGTAAAAATAAGAGTGAAACGCTCGCTCAATATGGTGAGGAGCAATTTCAACTATGGCGTAGATCTTTTGATGTACCTCCGCCACCAATCGACGATTCAAGTGAGTATTCGCAAGTGCACGATTCTCGGTATTTAGATCTGGGAAGTGAAATCCCGCGAACGGAATGTCTTCTCGATGTCATCAATCGGATGATTCCATATTGGAATGAGAGCATCGTTTCTGATTTGCAGAGTGGTAAGAACGTTCTAGTTGCTGCGCATGGAAATTCGCTGCGAGCGCTAGTTAAACATTTGGATGGAATCAGCGATTCAGATATCGCTTCCTTAAACATACCTACAGGAATCCCTTTATTTTATGAGTTGGATGAGAGCTTGCAACCGATCAAAGTCGGCGGCGAATATCTAGATCCAATAGCCGCTCAAGTTGCGATTGCGGCAGTGGCAAATCAAGGTAAGAAGTAAGCGGTAAGAACTAGTTCTCTTCGCTGTAATATTGTCCCGTGACCAAGAAATACACCCGACGCGAGATTGAGACTGCGTGATCAGCAAATCGTTCGTAATACCTGCCGATGAGGGTCATATCAATTGCGGTTTCAATACCATGCGCCCACTTGTCATCAAGAAGCGTGGCAAATAACTTTCGATGGAGAATATCCATCTCATCATCATCTTTTTCTAGAGACTTTGCGTCTTCGGTATCTCTACTCTTGATAATCCCGGTAGCTTTCTTAGCAATTTTTCCTGCAACGCGTCCCATCTCTTGAATAGTGAGTAGTAACTCTGGTGGAACAGCGGTAGCTGGATAACGCATTCGAGCAAGTTTTGCGATGTGATGAGCCATGTCGCCCATTCTCTCCAAGTCTGCGCTCATTCGCAGAGAGGTTACAAGCGCTCTTAGATCACTTGCGACTGGTTGTTGGCGAGCCATGAGGTCAATCGTTTGTGCATCGAGGAGATGTTGTGCATCGTCGACTTTGTCATCATCAGCAATCACCTTCTCGGCGAGAGCCAAATCAGCGGTAAGTAGCGCATGAGTTGCCGATTCGAGTGCGACCTTAATCTGTTCACCAAGGGAGACGAGCGATTCATTGATTCGATCGAGCTCTTCGTGGAACTGGTCGCGCATGGGAGAAGCCTACTTGCAAAGGGCTATCAAACCCTTGACCATAGTGAATGGGTGTTTAACAGAGCCTTAAATTGGCCTTAACTCGATGTAATCAGTGAGGTAAAACCGCTTGTCATATGCGGTCTGGTACCCATTAACCCTACGATAGCCACGTGTTGGCAATCTGGCGGCGACGATCTCCTGGAGAGAGCGAAGAGCGATTTGCGCCAAAGATCTCCGCCGAATTGCGCTCAGTACTAGAGGCGCTTGATTCGATGTCGATAGTCCTCTCCGGAAATGACCAAATCATTTACTCATCCCATGAAGCAAGCCGATTTGGTCTGATTCGTGACCTGCGAATCACCAGTCAAGAGTTGATGGCTCTGGTGCGCGTAGTGCGACGGACGGAAAAGGCTCGAGAAGGTCACTTGGATTTACCCTCTATCGGCTTGGGGGGCGCTCCCTCAAATCTGCGCGTTCGGGTATCACCGCTAGATGAAACAGGACGTACTCTAGTTTTGATTGACGATGTCAGCGAGGCGCAACGCGTTGATGCGATACGTCGGGACTTTGTTGCAAACATCTCTCATGAATTGAAGACGCCGATTGGTGCGCTCTCTCTTCTCAGTGAGGCCGTTGCTGGCGCGAGCGATAATCCGGAAATGGTCAAGCACTTCGCGGCAAAAATGGGTGTCACCTCGCACCGCTTAACGGAATTAGTCCAACAAATTATTAATCTGTCTCGATTGCAGGATGCAAATCCACTTCAAGAGTTTGAATTAGTTTCGGTCACCGATGTTGTGAATCAAGCAATTTCGCTCTGCATTACCAACGCTGACTCGAGAAAGATTGCAATTGACTTTGACATTCAGGATGAGTGCAAAGTTTTTGCAGATCGTGAACAATTAGTTATGGCAATTCAGAATCTCGTTGAAAATGCGATTAATTACTCCCCGAATAACACTCGGGTAAGCATCACGATAAGAAGTGATAATGGGACCGTTGAAATCATCGTGAAGGACCAAGGAATTGGAATTCCAGAATCAGATTTAGAGCGAATTTTTGAGAGATTTTATCGGGTAGATCCTGCGAGATCTCGAGAGACTGGCGGTACTGGACTTGGTCTGTCAATTGTTAAGCATGTTGCGGCAAATCATGATGGTGAAGTCAAAGTTTGGAGCCGACCTGGTGAGGGAAGCACCTTTACTTTCTCATTGCCTAAGAGTGAAGGAGTAATAGGGAAATGACTCGGATACTCGTTGTAGAAGATGAAGATTCGTTTTCGGATGCGCTCGCTTTTTTACTGACGAAAGAGGGTTTTGAGGTCGAAGTAGCAGATAATGGAGTGAAAGCGCTCGAACTTTTTGATCGCTCTGGCGCTGATCTGATTCTGTTGGATTTGATGTTGCCGGGATTAAGCGGTACTGAAGTCTGCCGCCAGATCCGAACGAAGAGCGCAGTTCCTATCATCATGTTGACTGCTAAAGAGAGTGAAGTAGATAAAGTCGTTGGGCTCGAGCTCGGCGCTGATGACTATGTCACAAAGCCATATTCCTCTCGAGAGTTAATTGCGCGGATTAGAGCTGTCCTGCGGAGAAATTCTGAGCCTGAGGGGATTGTCGGCACCCTCACCGAGGGTCCGGTGCGGATGGATGTCGAACGCCATGTCGTGCTGGTCAACAACCTACCTATTTCGCTACCCCTGAAAGAGTTTGAATTGCTGGAATTCTTAATGCGTAACTCAGGTCGGGTGTTAACGCGAAATCAATTGATTGATCGTGTGTGGGGCAGCGATTATGTCGGCGATACAAAGACCCTTGATGTTCACATCAAAAGGTTACGTTCCAAAATCGAAAAAGATCCAGCCAATCCGGAGTACATTCTCACTGTTCGAGGGTTGGGCTATAAATTCGCTAACTAGAAATTAGTTTGCGATGAAAGTAGGCCCAACGTTGGCAAATTCGCCAACACGATCTCGTACCAATGTGTCGAGCGTTACCAATCCGGCATTACGGAAAGTGATTTGCAGAGTTACATGTCTGCCTGGCTTTACATTGAGTGCCGGGAATACGGCTAACGCATTTGCGCTATCGCCAGCAAAGATCAAAGGTTGCTCGGGAGTTACCAGCAACATCGAAGGTGCGATCTGAGCGGGAATGCCGTTGACGGTGAGATTGGTAATCAAATCTGGTGATTCACCATTGTTGAGGAGAGTGCCCACAAGAACTCCGCTGCCATCGCTCTGCTTTACCAGGAGCATGTGTACTAACTTGATATCGCCAACCATCTTTTCAACTCCATCAGTCACTTGAGTGATGAGTCGAGTTGGAGCGTTAGGCCCAGCGCCGCAACCAGTAAGTAAAACAAGGCTCATCGCAAGAACAAGTGTGCGAGCGCTAAATATTCTTTTGGCATTAGTCGCATGTGGCATGGCGGTAATTCTCCCTGGGAAAAGTGAAAAAAGCGAATTTGTCAACTGGAATTATTCTAGAATTATCGAGAAAAAATGGCGAAAAATCCTGGTCACTGCTCGGATTTATATTGTCAGTTTTGGCTGGTAGAATATGTCTCTAATCATTCACTTAGGTGATACCTCGGTACCTTCTCTTTACTACCGGGCCAGTGCGAGAGGCGGATGAAGCGTACGATGTCATTTAAAGTCGGCGAAACTGTCGTTTACCCCCACCATGGTGCAGCGCTTATCGAAGCGATTGAAACCCGGATCATCAAAGGTGAGGAGAAGACCTATCTCGTACTTAAGGTCACCCAAGGCGATCTCACAGTGCGCGTCCCGGCTGACAATGTAGATCTCGTAGGCGTCCGCGATGTGGTCGATAGCGCTGGTCTCGACCGAGTCTTTGGCGTTCTTCGCCAGCCCTACACCGAAGAGCCAACCAACTGGTCGCGCCGTTATAAGGCAAACCTTGAGAAGCTTGCTTCAGGGGATGTCATCAAAGTTGCTGAAGTGGTCCGCGATCTTTACCGTCGCGACCTCGATCGTGGTCTCTCCGCAGGAGAGAAACGAATGTTGGCAAAGGCACGACAGATTTTAATTAGTGAACTTGCGCTCGCCGAGAAGACAGATGAAGTTAAGGCTGAAGGCATTCTCGACGAGGTGCTCGCCTCCTAATTGGCTCAGCTCATGAGCCACGCAGATACCGCTGTAATCATTCCCGCTGCAGGTAGCGGGGAGCGTCTTGGCGTTGGAATTCCAAAAGCTCTTGTCGAAATATCTGGACAGACGCTCCTTGAACGGGCAGTGCAGAACATCTCTGCCGTAGCTCAATTAATTGTCATCGCTGCACCGCCGGGCTTTGAAGAGGAGATCAAAAAGATTTTCACAGAACCTTCAGTTCTGGTTGTCGCGGGCGGAAGAGTTCGAAGTGAGAGCGTGGCCAATGCGCTCAAAGTTATTCCATCGAAATACCAGTATGTATTAGTGCACGATGCCGCACGAGCATTTGCTCCTACAGAGTTGGCAGAACGCGTTCTCAGTGAATTAATCCAAGGTCAGAGTGCGGTTATTCCTGCCCTTGATGTCGTTGATACCATCAAAGTCGTCGATGCAGAGGATTTTGTCGTCGATACTCCAAATCGAAGCACGCTTCGTGCCATTCAAACACCGCAAGGCTTCACAGTCGATGTACTCAAGCAGGCTCATGCAACGGGAAGCGATGCCACTGATGATGCCGCGCTTGTTTCACAGTTAGGCATTCCAGTGAAAACAATTATTGGTGAACCATTAGCCCGAAAGATAACCACGCTTGCTGATCTCACATGGGCTCGCGAATTAGTAGGTCAGTCATGAAGTTCTCAACGGGTATTGGATTTGATGCCCATCAATTTTCGAGCACCAAACCTATGCACCTTGCTGGATTAACTTGGCCAGATGAGCTTGGAATTGAAGGGCACTCAGATGGCGACGTTGCAGCTCATGCCCTCTGTGATGCGCTACTTTCTGCAGCACACCTCGGTGACCTCGGATCTGTATTTGGCACCTCTGACCCCAAGTGGGCTGGCGCTAGTGGAATCTCCTTATTACACGAGGTCTTCAACCGACTCACTACAGCTGGATACGAAATTCAAAATGTGGCGGTCCAAATAATCGGTAGCCGTCCGAAGATCGCCGCTCGCCGAAGCGAGGCAGAAGAGGCGCTTTCAAAGGCGATTGGTGGAGCAACCGTCTCGTTAAGCGCAACCACAACCGATGGACTTGGTTTCACCGGTAAGGGTGAGGGAATTGCAGCGCTGGCAACCGCTTTGATAGGTAAACGCTGATGACGCTCCATCTTTACAACACGCTAACTCGTGACATATCACCATTCAAGCCACTCGCTCCAGGAAAAGTTGGCATCTATCTCTGTGGAGCAACGGTGCAAGCGCCACCACACATCGGACATATCCGAAGTGGTATTAACTTCGACATCTTGCGCCGCTGGTTACTTACAAGTGGTTATGAGGTTACATTCATTCGCAACGTCACTGACATCGACGACAAGATCTTGCATAACGCGTTCCACGAAGAGATGCCGTGGTGGGCGCTAGCGCAAAAGTATGAGCGCGTTTTCACTGCTGCCTATGCCGAATTAAATGTGCTCCCACCTACTTATGAGCCACGGGCCACTGGCCACATCACTCAGATGATTGAATTAATCTCACTCCTTATCGAACGCGGCAAGGCCTACTCAGTGGCTAATGGCGATGTCTATCTTGATGTTCGCGCTCTCGACTCATACCTCACCCTCTCTGGCCAGAAGCTCGATGATCTGCTATTAAGTGTTGATGGTGAAGAGAGCATCAAGAGGAATCCACAAGATTTTGCGCTATGGAAGAGCGCCAAACCCGGAGAGCCATCATGGCCAACGCCATGGGGAGATGGACGCCCTGGATGGCATATCGAATGCTCTGCGATGGCACAGGCCTATCTCGGTGAAAAATTCGATATTCATGCTGGGGGATTGGATCTGATTTTCCCGCACCATGAAAATGAGATTGCTCAATCCAATGGCGCGGGCTATCCCTTTGCACAACGTTGGTTACATAACGCCTGGGTTACAACCGCTGGCGAAAAGATGAGCAAATCTCTCGGTAACACCCTGCGAATTTATGAATTGCTCAAACGCGTTCGTGGCATCGAATTGCGCTGGTATCTCGGGAGCGCTCATTATCGTTCGATGCTCGAATACTCCCCAGAAGCCCTCGATGAATCTGCAGTGAATTTTCGACGAGTTGAGAGTTTTCTCAAACGCGCCGCCAACCAACTCGGAGCAATCCCTAACACCTACATCGCTGAAGAGTTTGCAGATGCAATGAATGATGATCTAGCAGTGCCAGCGGCGCTCGCGGTTATCTCCGAGTTAGTAAAAGAGGGGAACAATGCTCTTGCGGCTAAAGATTCGAAAAATCTGGAAGTGAAGTCCGCGCAAGTACGAGGCGCCTTGGCAGTCTTAGGGTGCGATCCTTGGGACGATGCGTGGGCCAAGAGCGATGCCGGTCTTGAAGAGGTCGTCTCGGGATTGGTGAAGAGCTTGTTAGAAGAGCGCGAAGCAGCGCGAGCTCGGAAAGATTTTGCAAGTGCAGATCGAATCCGCGATCGAATCAATGAACTAGGGTTAACGCTTGAAGATACCCCCGACGGACCAAGGTGGAGCAGATAATGGTGGAACGAAAGAAACCTGGTTCTGGTGGAAATAACAAACGTCGCCTCGCCGGTAAAGGGCCAACCCCAAAAGCAGTTGATCGTCCCTATCACCCTGCTGCTAAACGTAAAGCCGCTGCAGCGAGCGACCCTAAGAAGGGAAAAGCCTCTTCGCGACGAGAGAAAGAGCCGCGTGCAGCACGTGAATTTGAGGTACAAGATGATGTCATCGTTGGTCGTAATCCTGTTGTAGAAGCCCTTCGCGCAGGCGTTGCAGTCAAGCGCGTGATGATTGCTCGTGGAATCGATATCGACGAGCGAGTAAGAGAAATTGTTGAGCTTGCCCGACAATCACGAATCGAGGTTCTCGAGGTCAATCGGAAAGAACTCGATCCTTATCCAGCACATCAAGGTGTTGCTCTAAAAGTTGCTCCATATAAGTTCCGTCCTCTCAATGAGGTCCTCCAAAAAATTTCTGGCAAACCACTCATCGTTGCTCTTGATGGCGTCACCGATCCTCGGAACTTGGGAGCAATAATCCGCAGCGCATGTGCTTTCGGTGCGCATGTAGTCGTTATCCCTGATCGTCGAGCTGCTGGGATGACTGCGGTTGCGTGGAAAGCTTCAGCTGGCGCAGCAGCGCGGACTCCAGTGGTGCAAATAAAGAATATGACTGCAACTATCCATGATTTACAGGGCGAAGGTTTTTTCGTCGTTGGATTGGATGCAGGTGGCGATGTGCCGCTTAGTCAGATGGCAGTAGCCGATGAGCCGCTCATGATTGTCATCGGAGGCGAAGGTAAGGGTCTTTCTCGTTTAGTCCGAGAGAGTTGCGACTTAGTGGTCTCGATCCCGATCTCCTCTTCGATGGAATCGTTAAACGCAAGCGTTGCGGCATCTATCGCGTTGTATTCTGTCTCTGAAAGACGAGCGCAAGCTAGATAACCCAGAAATTAACAAGATATAAAGAGTGAGTTGAGATGGCCGGATATACCCGCTTCATAGCCTTAGGTGATTCCTTCACAGAAGGAATGCAAGATGAGAAAGTCAACGATCAGTATCGAGGGTGGGCCGATCGGGTTGCGCAGGCGCTTGCCTCCCAGACTCCAGGATTTACCTACCTTAATCTTGCGGTCCGTGGAAAACTCGTCGGCCAGGTAATCGATGATCAAATACCAGTCGCGTTGAAATGGATCGAAGGTCCACGCACTCTGGTTTCTTTTCATGCCGGTCCAAATGATTTACTTCGCCCAAGCTACGACCCAAATGTTGTCTTGCCGCGTTACCGCGAAGCAATAAAAGTATTAGCAGCAACCGGATGTCAGTTGATGGTCTTCACGGCGATTGAACGTGTGGCAAAGTCTGGGAAGATGCAAGAGATCTGGGAAGAGCGGTTTAGCGCATTTAATAAGAATGTGCGGGAGATGGCTGCCCAGTACAACGGCATAGTTTTAGAGGCGACCAATGACCCTGACATTGGTAGTAGACGTTTCCTCGATAAAGATCGC